>JAFYQY010000117.1 GCA_017559685.1 Alistipes sp. | reverse complement strand
TGATTACGGGCGACACCTCGAAGGGTGCTGTGGTGTATCCGTCGTTTGGTGCGGTTATCTCCTATATGTTGAAGGATTCGTATAAGGGCATCCTTCCGAGCTATATCTCGGTAACAAGCGCTAACAGTCGTTTCAACGAGGGTGGTTTCTTGGGTAACGCCTACAAGTCGTTCGATACGGGTGGCAAACCCGAGTCGAAGGTCTACGAAGTTGAGGGCGTAGTAAATAAGTTCGTCGACCGTGAGCGAATGAATAAGCGAATGGCTCTGCTCAACGAGTTCGAGACAGAACCGATGGATAAGAAATTGATCGATTCGTTGCGTGGCGTAAATATGGAGTTTATCTGGGGCGAGAGCCGTGAGTTGTTCAACCTTGCGAACGAGCCCGACTCGGTGAAGGCTCGCTATGGAAAGTCGAGAATTGGCCAGTCGTGCCTTGTGGCTCGCAAGTTGGTCGAGGCGGGAGTTCCGTTTGTGAATGTCCGCACTACAGGCTGGGATACCCACAAGAAGCACTTCCAGAAGATGAACTCTATGCTCGGCAACCTCGATAAGGCGCTCTCGGCACTTATTGCCGACCTCGATGCTCGTGGTTTGCTCGACAGCACTATCATCCTCTGCGGTGGCGAGTTCGGTCGTACACCGAAGGTGTTGTGGGAGGCTCCGTGGAACGGAGGTCGTGCCCATTACGGTAAGACATTCAGCTACCTGGTAGCAGGTGGAGGCTTTGTAGGTGGTCAGGTGCTTGGCAAGACCGACAAGACGGGTGAGAAGGTGGTTGAGCGACCTGTTGCTCCGTGCGACCTTATCGGAACGATCTATCTCCTTATGGGTATCGACCCGTATGGCACTCTGCCTCACGTCTCGGAGGGCGAGTTGCCGATACTTCCGTCGTTGTTGGACAAGAAGCGCAGTCACGGATTGTTGTATGAAATTATTGATGTAAAAAAGCCGTCGTATGAAAAATAAGAAGCTAATATTGGCCATTGCATTTGCCCTTCTGACCACTACGCTCTATGCGCAGAAGTTGTCGTTGGGTTACCTCTATCCTGCTGGTGGTGAGGTAGGTACGTATGTCGAGGTTGAGGCTGGCGGACTCAACATCAACAAGGCAACCAAGGTGTTGTTCAGCCATCCAGGTATCAAGGGCGAGTTAGAGCCTGTAAAGGAGTCGGCTTCAGCGAAGAAGAAGCGTCGTCGCTTGAACGACCAGAGTAGCCCGCAACTTGCCGACAAGATCAAGATTAAGATTACAATCGACAAGAGTGTTCCGTGCGGTATGTACGACTTGCGTCTGCAGGGCAAGAGTGGCGTATCGAATATGCTCCCATTTGAGGTTGCATCATACCCGAACGTGCTCGAGAATAAGAAACCGACAACACTCCGCAAGCCAAACAAGGTGGAGTCGCTTCCAGCAGTTTTGTGCGGATATGTAACCCCTGGCGGTGTCGATTATTTCCGTTTCTCGGGTAAGAAGGGCGAGCAGATTGTCGCTGCGGTTAAGGGACGACAGCTCGTTCCGTATATCGCCGATGCCGTTCCTGGTTGGTTCCAGCCTGTGATAAAGATTGTCGATTCGAAGGGCAAGGAGATTGCCTACTCGGACGACTACTATCACCACGTAGACCCTGTGATTATCACAACCCTACCTAAGGACGATAAGTATACGCTTATGATTCACGATGCCATCTATCGTGGTCGTGAGGACTTCAACTATCGCATCCAACTCGGTGTTATTCCGTTCGTTACGGGTCGTTACCCTGCATACGGCGTTGTTGGCAAGAAGCTCAAGCAGGATATCGAGGGTGTAAACCTCAGCGATACGAAGGCGACCGTGAAGGTTAAGAGTGCGGGCTACAATCAGCTTACCTATACCAATAATATTGGTACCTCGAATGCTGTTCCGTTCTACGCTGTGGAGAAGGGTAAGAAGATTACCTACTCGCCACGAGATAAGGCATTCCTGACTATGGGAACACCTATCGCCGACTCGCTTACTGCCGATGCGAAGGTTAAGCGCTATCGTATCTCGGCGGTTGAGGACGAGGAGATTATCGTCGAGCTTATTGGTCGCAGAAATGGCTCAAGAATCGACGCTGTAATGCGATTGCGTGACCAGGCTGGCAATATTGTGGCTACGGCTGACGATACCGAAGACCCAATTCAGGGCTTGATAACCTTCCACGCCGACCCAATTCTCAAGTATACTCCTGAGATTAGCGAGTATATGACTCTCGAGGTTGAGGACTTGCATCGTGGCTATGGCAAGGACTACCACTATCTGTTGCGTCGTCACCGTCAGTTGCCTGCGTTCAACGCATTCGTGTCGCCGGCAAATATCACCGTTCCGTCGGGTGGTACAGCGGCCTTCCGTGTCGATATCAAGGGCAAACTGAAGCGTCCTGCTCACCTCGTGGTTAAGGGACTTCCAAAGGGCTTTACAACAAGTAGCTTAAAATTGCGTGGCGGTCGTCGTTGGGATGTTTCAATCACCTCGCCTAAGGGTGCTGACGTGAAGCGCTTCCCTATCGAGGTTAAGTTGAACTATCCTGGTACCGATGGTCGTGAGCAGGTGGATGTTTTGCCTGTGGACGAGATGATGCAGGCCTTCTACTATACTCACTACATCCCTGCTGCGGAGCTTGCTTTGGATGTTACCGAGCCTTCGCCTTATCGTATGTCGTTGGATTTCAATCTCGAGGAGGAGATTCCGATTACGGTCGATACAGAGTCTATTCCTATCAAGATTTTAGTGGATAAGGACGCAAGCTTCAACGAGCCTATCGAGCTTATGTTGGGCAAGAAGAACGGAATGTTCTCGCTCGATCCTGTGTCGATTATGCCTGAGGAGAAGGAGAAGATTATCCACATCAAGGTTAACCCTACCACAATGGAGAAGCAACGTGGTAAGAAGGGTAAGCCATTCTGGCAGATGAATATCGTAGGTACCGTCAAGGGCGAGGTTGTCCAGAAGGGACGTCGTCGATTCCAGAATGCGAAGTATCGTGAGATTACGCCATTCTTCCTAATCAGATTGAATCGTTAATTCTGATTGCAGAGTAAAATAAGAGCCGTCGTGTAATACGACGGCTCTTATTATGTATCTGTGACTGCTACTACAAGAGTGCTGCAGCCTCGTTTACCAAGTTGTTCAACTCGGCAAGGAACTCGGTCCAATTGAGCGATGCGTCGTTGAGATCTCGGGTACGCATCTCGGCGAGTTTAGCCTCGACAGTAGCGAGTGCCTCAGGCTTATCTGCGCACTTTTTGCGGAGTGCGTGTACCTTCTCGTACAACTCAACGCCGTCGATCAAACGCTCGAAGCGAACTGACGAACGAGCACCTGGATATACGATATAGGTATCGCCCGAAGCCCAATAGCGGAAGCGAGAGTCGTACTCAGGACGTGCTGGCCACGAGTTGTAAGCCCAACGCAACATACCGTCGTAGTCGTGAGCGAGTGCATATACGCAGAGCAACTCAGCCTCGAATGGCTGCGAGTTGGTAAATACGTTAGGGAAGATGGTGCTACAGCATACATAGAAGGTCGAAACGTCGCCCTTTGCACGGCGTGCAGCAATCTCCTCTGGTGCCATAAGCGAGTGCTTCTGACCTACACAAACATCACGCATATTGGTGTAACGCTTGTACGAATCGTGGTTGTCGGCCATTGCAAAGCCCAACTCAGGTGCATACTTCTTGATGAGAGCTGCTGCTACGTCCATATCCTCAGGCTTGCGCTCGTCGATAGCCATATTTGTAATGTGCAACCAACCCTTCTCCTTGAGGTGCTGTGCAAAATCCTTGAGGAAAGGTCCCCAAGCCTGCTCGTAGCTCGGCTCCTGTGGGGTAGTCGAGATTTTGCGGTTGCGGTTGTCCTTCGCATCGCTGCGCATATCCTGATAGTCGAGGATACACTTGCCCCAAGGCAACATCGAGTAGCAGTTAATCTGCTTGTCGATGCCGAGCGACATCATAAACTCAACCCACTTGTCGAAGCGTGAGTAGTCGTACTTCCATACATCGTTGTCGTAGCGATACCAATAGATCATTGGCTCATAGTCGTCGAAACACTGATACTGCCAAGGGTCACGGTTGAGTGTTGCGGTGATAACCTTCTGACCTGCGTTAGCCAACATCTGCATTGTTGGGCGCATAATCTCGAAGTGCTCGTCGCTCCACACCTCTACACCTGCTACACGTGCGATAGCCGATGGGTGCTGCCACAAGTCGAGGTGGAATTCCCACTCCTTCGGAGCTGCCAAAACCTCGTCTACAACCTGAATCTCCAAAGGCAAGTCGATCGAGCCGATGCCGTTGTGCGAAATCTCAACTGTAGCCTTGTATGTGCCGGCCTTTGCATCCTGCGGAATAGCCACGCTGATCCAGATTGGGCGGGCGCTATTTGCCTCGATATCCATTGCGGCAAGGTTGTCGAGCATATCGGCCTGCAAGATTGCTGGGTGACCGTTAGGGCGACCGCAAAGGCAATTCTTCGATACCTCGTCGCCGAGTGTGTAGCGCACAAAGTGAGCTGTTGCAATCGAGCTCGGGAGCTTCGCATCGTTCGACTTGAAGTCCGAAATCTCGCACTCTACGCCATTCAAGTTCTTGGCAGTCCAGAGCACCAACTGAGCCGAAACCTTCTCGCCACGCCACGCAGTAGTGGTGTAGGTAGGAGTGAGGTTCTGTGGTACCTCGCTACGAGAGTATACGAGGTCGGGTGTACCCCAAGAGGCGTTCAAGCCATTCACATTGTTCCAAGCCGCCTTAGCCTCGTCGCTCAACACAACGGGGTCAGCTGCCTCCTTGAAAGTCTCAACAGTCTTGCTACCGCAACTTGCGAAGAGCGTAGCAACACATACCGAAACAAGCAAAAGTGTTCTTTTCATAATTTCTTCTTTTTTGGTTGGTTGATTTTCTTTACAGGGCAAAGATAGCAAAATAAGCTGAAAACTGAAAACTAATTCTGCATTTACCTTGACGCCCTTATAATAATACGGAATTATATGCTTTAGGCGTGTAAAAAATCGTCATTCCGAGCGAGTGTAACGAGCGTGGGAATCTTCCTTATATTTTATTAAATTAACAGAGGGAGATTGCCACGAGCCTAATGGCTCTCGCAATGACACTATTGTTTATAATAAACACGCCTAAAGTATATAATTCCGTAATAATATAGGTAAGAAAAAACGGGGATAACCCCGAAAGGTTTTCCCCGTAGTTGAGTATTACGCTCGACTCGAGACTATTTCTTGCCCGAGCCCTTTGTTGATGCGTAGGAGAGTTTGAGTGCATTAGCACGACGAAGCTCCTGCTTAACGTCGGCAATCACACCCATCTTAGTATTCACATCAGCCTTCAAGCAGACAACCATTGACGCACGATCCGACTCGTTCATATTATCACGCTCGGCAGCGATAAAGTCCAAAATGTCCTTTGTCGTCTTGTACGAGTCGTTCAACTGAATACGTGGAGCCGCACCGAACTTCTGCTGCATATGCTTAACAGGCTCACCAATGTGAATGTACGAAACCAAATTCTTCTTCTCGAGCTTCTGAACCTCGGTAGCAGTTGGCAACTTGTGGGTTACCAACAACTCCTCTTCACGCATAGAGGTAGAGAGCATAAAGAAGAACAATACGATATATACGACATCGGGAAGCGATGTTGTAGCCAAAGCGGGCACTGCACGCTCGCCCTTTTTCTTCATTACTGCCATACTACTACTTACCCATTCTACGTGGCTCAGCCTCCGAAATCTTCATTGGAATCGCCTTGGTTATTACTTTGTTCTCTGCCTCGGTGAGTTCCTCGAACTGCTTGTTGAACTTGCTCATAGCAAGCTCGTTACGTACCTCGTTGAAGGCACGAGTAAGTTCGTTCTGCACCTCGATATAACGCTCGTAGCTTGTGTCACGAGTGTTCTGCAACGAAATCACACCCTCGCTTACAGGATAGGTCCACTTCGAGCCATCCGGCATATCAATCACGGTAGGCTTTTTCTCTGGAAGATCCTTATCGTCGAGCGGATTGAGGATAAACTCCTTTGCCTTATCCTTCAAAGCATCCAAATGGATGATCTTGCCTCCGGCCATAATACCACCCGAGCCCGAAACGAACACCAAGAGGAGGTTACGCTCCTTAACCTTGATATCCTCCTGCTTAACATTTGGATCCGGCATTGGTGGCAGCATTCGTACAAGACCTGTATCAACATCCATTGTAGATACCACAAGGAAGAAGATAAGCACAGTGAAGGCGATATCCGCTTGCGATGAGGCGTTGATTTCAGGAATATTCTTTTTACTTGCCATAAATGATTAACTATTTTACTCGGCGGATCAAGCCCATCACCAAATCGTAAACAACTACACCAACGGCAACAATTGCAACGAAGTAGGCAATATAGATTCCGATCTCAGAGATTTTCAATACAAATGGATCGTTGACAAGGTTACCAGCAGCGGTAATGATAGCGTCTACGCCCCAGAGCAATACACAGCCCACAGATGCGCCTACAACTACTACAGCCGAACCTACAGCGATGAGGGTCTTGCCCAAACCTGCAGGGTGGCTAAGCTTGTCAACAATAGCAGCAACGATAAGGCTCACTACCGCAAGTGCCAACAATACGTAGCTCCAAATGAGGTCCACATTGACTGCGATATCAAAGAGGTTGTTCCACAACGCTGCGGTCTCTGCATTCTCGCTTGTGCTCAAAGATGCAGCTACGCAAGTGAAGAGAAGCACACCTACCGATACGCCAATGAGACTCCATAGTACAGCTTTTAATGCTTTTTTCATACTATTTTTCGATAAATGAGTTCAAAAATTATTTCTTCTCGTAAGCTGTAAGGATGTCAGTCAAAGTAATCGAAGCATCCTCCAACTCGTTAACCATATTGTCGATCTTAACGATAACGAAGTTGTACAATACCTGGAGAACCATAGCAGCGATCAAACCGAAGAGGGTAGTCAAGAGGGCCACCTTCATACCACCTGCAACGATAGTTGGGCTGATATCACCCTGCTTAGCGATGTTGTCGAACGCCTGAACGAGACCGATAACGGTACCCATAAATCCGAGAGATGGAGCGAGAGCGATGAACAACGACAACCAGCCGAGGCCAGCCTCCATCTTACCTGTCTGAACCGAACCGTAAGATACGATAGCCTTCTCAACAGCATCGAGACCGAGGTGGTAACGATCGAGACCCTGGTAGTAGATCGAAGCGATAGGACCACGAGTGTTGCGGCAAAGCTCCTTAGCAGCCTCGATACCACCCTCGTTCAAAGCAGCCTCAACGTCAGCAACGAACTTCTTGGTGTTTACAGTCGAAAGCGAGAGGTAGAGGATACGCTCGATAGCGATAGCCATACCGAGAACCAAAGCCAAGAGGATAGGAAGCATATACTCCCAACCACCCTCGATGAACTTGTCCAAAAGAACACGGTGCATAGTGTCACCCTCAACAGCAGTCTCTGGGTTAGCAACCTCAACAGTCTCAACAACCTCTGTTGCCTGTGCCTCTGTTGCCTGAGCCTCAGCAGCGTTCTGTGCTACAGCAGTGCCGATTGTCATAGCAGCAACTGCCAAAATCAAAAATAATTTTTTCATAGTTTTAATAAATTAAAATTTGTTTGTTGTGTTTATGTGTTTTTAGTAAAAAAATTTCCGCTTTCAACACCCTTGGTGTATATTTGTTTTTCGACTCTATCTTATGCCAACCATTTGTTACACAAATAGTTAAACTTTTGTGGTGTCTTTCATCACTCCAAAAAGTGGCATATTACAGTCCGAAATATAGAACTTTTTTTTTGTTTTTGCAAACTCGGCACTTTTTTCTCACGCCATTTTTCGTCTTTTGCGATAGATTTACTACATTTGCGGTACGAAATAAGAAAACAATAAAAACACTACAGATATGGAGAATACAAAGGTACTTATCATTGGTAGCGGCCCTGCTGGATTTACCGCTGCAATCTACGCTTCACGTGCTGCGCTCAACCCCGTTCTTTACGAGGGTATCGAGCCAGGCGGACAGCTCACAACAACAACCGAAATCGAGAACTTTCCGGGATATCCCGAGGGCGTTCAGGGCACCGAGATGATGAACGATTTGCGTGCTCAGGCATTGCGCCTCGGCACCGATGTTCGCACAGGTATCATCACCGATATCGACACCTCGGCACGTCCGTTTGTGGTTACTGTTGACGGCGAGCAAAAGATTGAGGCTGAGACCGTTATCATCTGTACAGGCGCATCGGCCAAGTACCTCGGTTTGGAGTCGGAGATGAAGTTCCGTGGTATGGGTGTAAGTGCTTGCGCAACCTGCGACGGCTTCTTCTACCGCAAGCAGGATGTAGCCGTAGTTGGTGGTGGCGACACCGCTTGCGAGGAGGCTACCTATCTCGCTTCGCTCTGCCGTCAGGTTTACCTCATCGTTCGTAAGCCGTTCCTTCGTGCTTCGAAGGCTATGCAGGAGCGTGTTTTCAACACTCCAAACATCAAGGTTTTGTTCGAGCACAACACCGTTGAGGTGCTCGGCGACGAGGATGGTGTAACAGGCGCACGTCTCCGCAAGGGCGACGGCGAGGAGTATGATATCGAGATCTCGGGCTTCTTCCTCGCTATTGGTCACCACCCTAATACAGAGTTGGTTAAGGGCAAGGTCGAGTTGGACGAGCAGGGCTATATCGTAGTTGAGCCAGGCACATCGAAGACTTCGGTTCCAGGTATCTTCGCTGCGGGCGACGTTCGTGATCCTCACTACCGCCAGGCTATCGTAGCTGCAGGCTCGGGCTGTATCGCAGCACTCGACGCAGAGCGCTACCTTGCTTCGTTGAAGTAACGGAACCGACGCACGAAGCAAGAGCAGAGAGTGCTTGCACACTATGCCTTGCAAGAAGGAGGAAAAGCCTGCAGAGCAGGATTAAAACGGAAAACGGAGAGCGGAAAACTAAATTCCATTTACACACAAAAAATTGTAAATGATTAGCGTAACTATTTTAGGGGCTTCCTCGGCGAAGCCTACCGTAAATGGTCACCCTTCGGCACAGGTGGTAAACTGCAATGAGCAGTACTACTTGGTCGATGCGGGCGAGGGTGTGCAGCAGCAAATGTTTCGCTGCGGCATCAACCCGTTGCGCCTACGTGGAGTCTTCATTTCGCACCTCCACGGCGATCACTGCTTCGGTATCTTTCCGCTAATCTCGACACTCGGACTCTACGGCAAGAAAACTCCGCTAACCATCTATGCTCCAAAGCCTTTTGGCGAGATTTTGGAGTGCCATCTCCGCTACTTCGACAAGGAGCTTCCCTACGAGGTGGAGTGGGTTGAGGTCGATACGACCAAGCACCAAATAATCTTCGAAAATCGCACTCTTGAGGTGTGGAGTATTCCGCTTCGCCACCGAGTGCCGACCTCGGGTTTTCTCTTCCGTGAGAAGCCGCTTCCGCTCAACGTAAACAAGTTTGCAATCGAGCGCTATGGGCTCTCGATAAAGCAGATTGTGGCGGCCAAAGAGGGCGAGGATATCGAGTTGGAGGATGGAACGATTTTGCCGAACGAGAAGATAACCTTCGTGGCGCACCCTCCGCAGTCGTACGCCTACTGCTCCGACACAAATCGCTCGGGTGCGGTGGCGAAATATGTTGCAGGTGTCGATATGCTCTACCACGAAGCGACCTACGCTGCCGACCAGAAAAAGGAGGCGAAAGATCGAGGTCACGCCACCACCGTGGATGCCGCAAAGACGGCATTGGCGGCGGGCGCAAAGAAGCTCTTGATAGGCCATTTTTCGTCACGCTACAAGGACAAAGAGCCCCTGTTGAACGAGGCTCGAGCAATTTTTGAAAACACCGACATCGCCCGTGAAGGCGAAACATTTAAGATATGATAACACGAGCAGAAATACTTGATATTAAGGCGCTTGCAACTAAGCAGGGGCGTGAGGATTTGGGCGCATTTATCGCCGAGGGCGAGAAACTCGTAGGCGAGATTCGCAACTCGTCGCTCCGCATTCGTCGCATCTTGCAGACCAAGCCAATTTTTGCCGATGGCGAGCTTATTTCTGAGAAGGAGATGGAGCGTATTTCGCAGTTGAAGAGCGCCAATTCGGTCTTAGCGGTTGTCGAGTTGCCGAAGCATAAACTCTCGCTCGCAAACCCGACCAAGAATCTTGTTTTGTGCCTCGACCGCATCCAAAACCCTGGTAACCTCGGCACCATTATTCGCCTTGCCGATTGGTTCGGTATCTCGGATATCGTCTGCTCGGAGGATACCGCCGACTGCTTCAACCCTAAGGTTGTGCAGGCTACGATGGGCGCTATCTTGCGTGTGCGTGTACATTATACAAACCTTGCCGAATGGCTATCGTCGCACAAGGGAGCGACCGTTTATGGCACCTTCCTCGAGGGCGAAAATATCTATAATGCAAAGCTCGAAAATTCGGGCGTGATCGTTATGGGCAATGAGGGTCAAGGCATCTCGGCCGAGGTTGCCGAGAAGGTCTCGCACAAGCTCCTGATACCCCCTTATCCGACTGATCGCTGTGGCTCGGAGTCGCTGAATGTGGCGGTTGCAACGGCCGTAATTTGTTCTGAATTCCGTAGACGATAACTCGCTATGTTACTGCACGATAGATTGAAGAATTACCGCCTTATTCTCGCCTCGGCATCACCTCGCCGTCGTGAGTTGTTGGCCGACTGTGACCTCGACTTTGTACTTGCCGAAAAGTTCGAGTGCGAGGAGTGCTATCCAGCCGATTTGGAGGCTGAAAAGGTTGCCGAGTACCTCTCGCAACTCAAGAGCAACGCCTATCCCCACGCCTTGGGCGAGGGCGATATTTTGCTGACTGCCGACACGGTAGTGATACTTGGCGATAAGATTCTCGGCAAGCCCCACTCTGCCGAGGAGGCCGTCGAGATGATTTTGACACTCTCGGGCGCAACCCACAAGGTCGTTACGGGCGTTACACTTCGCACCACAGAGCGCACCGTTTCGTTCTCGGCCGAGAGCCTGGTGTCGTTTAGAACGCTTGATGCTGAGGAGGTTAGCTACTATGTCGAGAAGTATAGACCGATGGATAAGGCTGGTGCTTACGGCATTCAGGAGTGGATTGGTTATATCGGTATCGAGGGCATCGAAGGGTCGTTTTACAATGTTATGGGACTCCCGACTCAACGCCTTTATCAGACCTTGAAAGAGCTGGTTTGCAAATAAATTTATAAAAAAATTAAGAAAATTTTGAGGTAAGAGTTGGAAATCAAAAAATTATTCTTACCTTTGCACCGCTGAACCGCTCGAAAGGGTGGTGACGCAGAAGCCCAGATGGCGGAATCGGTAGACGCGCTGGTCTCAAACACCAGTAGGTTCACCCCTGTGCCGGTTCGACCCCGGCTCTGGGTACTGAAGCGGGGAAAGTTGAAAAACTTTCCTCGCTTTTATTTTTTAATCCTCGTAACTCATTGGTTTGCTGATATATTAGAGCAAGCACAGTGTTGAGATTATCAGTTCGAAAAATTTTCCCATCAAACTCCAATTTTCCTGAAAAAATCGAACTCAACGCCCTAATTTTGACTTCTGCAGGAGCATATTGAAAGAACTTATCTATATTGGTTATCAAGCTCATAGCATACATCAACTGCGGTTCGATTTTACCACGGTTCGGGGTTTCAAGCAGTTCTTTTCTATCTTCCGCTGCCTTCAACTGCTGTTTCTGTCTGTTAATCATACGGTTATACGCCTCCTTGTCAATTTCTCCATCGAGATACTTATCCTCAATCTTATTCATACGCTCGTTCATTTCATATATCTCGCTATCTATTTTATCAATAACAGCACGAATGTCACGAGCATTTTCCTTGCGAAGGTCATTCAAGACCTCTGAATAGAGTTTCATTATCATTTCGCTTGGTCGCAAGCCTCTCACATAGTCCACAAAGGCATTATTGAGCGTATCGGCAGACATTCGTAAGTGCTTACCCGATGTTGGGCAGAAGTAATATGGATACTTACCTCCACTTCCACCTGTGCTAAATGCACCTGTAATTGCACGACCACAATGCGGGCAAATTAGGTACTTACGCAAATAAAATTCGGGTTGT
This sequence comes from Alistipes sp., assembly GCA_017559685.1. The sequence continues at coordinate 2,036 of JAFYQY010000117.1, read as the reverse complement.
ACAGGCTTTGTAAGCTTAGGTTGCTTCTTGCGCTTGCCATCCATAATATCCTGAACGGTATCAAATAACTCCTCAGTCACCAATGGAGTATGTAACCCATCGACAATCACCTCAGGCTCTGTTTTGGTAGCAGGAACTCGAATCTTACCTTTATAAAATATATTACGCAATATGTCAAGGAAAGTACTTTCAGGAATTTCAGGAGCAATCCTTCTGCGGATTGCACACGGAGCCTCCACCCCTTTTGCAACTTCGTGAAAAATAGCACGAATAAGCGGAGCCTTCTCCTCGTCAATTTCGATGGTTTTGGCGGTTGTAATACCATTGCTATCAACAATATGGACATTCTTATACCCTCTTGGTGCAGAGTTAGCCCATCGACCTGATAACATCGTTTCACGGATTCCGTCACGAGTTCTGCGACTAATCTTATTGTTCTCTGTATGTGCTGCAGCGCAATAATTGCTCAACAATGTAGACCATTCTGTTGCCGAAAAATCAATTGGACTCTCTATGGCATTAAAGTTAATTCCCCATTCATCCATAAAGATTCGCTTGAACATATAGGCAAATTCGGGATTACGACTAAATCTATCCCATCGAAGGAATAAAATCAAATCCACTTCGTGCTTATGCTTCTTGCAATAGTCACGAATCTTCTTCATTTCAGGGCGCACAAAGTCGTGATGCTTTCCCGAGAAGTCTTCGTGATAGCACTCTACAACATTATATCCGTGTTTGTCGCAATATTCCCTCAACTTCTTTTCTTGGAAATCAAGGCTCGTATTTGTCTTTTGTTCATCAGAGCTAACCCTGCAATATAATATTACATTTTTCATCTTCAAGTAATTGTTTTTCAGCGCTTATTTGTATCTCAGCAAACAGATATAATATCTCTCTGATTTGCTTTATTTCATCATTAGTTAATTTATGGTTATATGGTTTTATAATCTCTTTACATCTTTCTATACTTAACATTGATTATCAAGTATTTCAATCCCCATAAAGGGGTTATACTGTTCTTTGCCTCCCACTACGGTTAATTGAGTGAGTCTTCTGTTCGGCAGGGCACACAGCAACCCTTGCGCTATGGGCGCAGTTATCCTATGTTATGTCATCTTCGTATGTTTTGGATTTAAGTTTAAGACACCGGCTTCCATCAGAATACCGATGTAATGCAAATATACAAACTTAAAAATCAAAAACCAAATCAAGAAAATGTCTACCTCAAATTAGTTGGAAATTATCTCCTAATTCTTTTCGATGAAATATCAATTTGCTTATATGGATATAACTTTCGGATATTCAATAATTTATATGGGATTTATATGGGTGGTAGGTGGGGCTATTTCGGCTCTAATTAAATGTGTTATCTCAAAGTTGCTTTTTTCTTCATAGGGGTATGCGATGTACGCAAAAACAGTTAGGCGAAAATTTTTTATCCGGAAATTTTCGCTCTCAAAAAGAGATTAGATATTAAATTCCTTTTTAACTCTTTGCACCGTACTAATTGAAACAGAACATATTGCAGCGGTATCACGGATGCTCTTTCCCTGTTTCAATGAGCGAATAACCTTGGCGTACTCAGCCTCTTTCTGTTCCATAGATTTTACGCTGCCAATCTTACGCCCCATCTTTACACCCTTCTCAATCGCTAATTTTCTGCCACTGTTGAGGCGATATGAAATGTTCTCTCGCTCCATCTGAGCGCATACACCCAAGACCGACACCATCACCGCTAAATATGGATTTTCCTTGCCATCTGCTGAGAATAGCGACAAGCCCTCCTTCTGAAAATAGGCGTTTATATTGCTATCTTTCAAGGTTTTAATGGTTTCTAATATCTCCCAAACGGCACGACCACAACGGCTCAACTCTGAGAATAAAACCACATCTACACGATTGGTGATGGCATAGTCGATACACTCTTTAAGCACAGCTCGCTCATCGTTGCGCTTGGCACCCGATATATGCTCCTCATATACCTCAACCACCTTCAACCCGTTGAGGCTTGCATAGTTGGTCAAATCAGCTAC
>JAFYQY010000116.1 GCA_017559685.1 Alistipes sp. | reverse complement strand
TGGATGGAGAATATCCAGGATTGGTGTATCTCTCGTCAGTTGTGGTGGGGACAGCGCATTCCTGCTTACTACTTGCCAAAGGGTGGTTATGTCGTAGCCGAGACAGCTGAGCAGGCTTTGGCTTTGGCGCAGGAGAAGACTGGCGACGCATCGCTTACTCTCGCTGACCTCCGTCAGGACGAGGATGTACTCGATACTTGGTTCTCATCGTGGTTGTGGCCTATCTCGGTATTCGACGGTATCCGCAACCCTGACAACGAGCAGATTAAGTACTACTATCCGACTAACGATCTCGTAACTGGTCCAGATATCATCTTCTTCTGGGTGGCTCGTATGATTATGGCGGGCTATGAGTATCGTGGCGAGAAGCCGTTCGGAAATGTATACTTCACAGGTATCGTACGTGATAAGATCGGTCGCAAGATGTCGAAGCAGTTGGGCAACTCGCCTGATCCGCTCGACTTGATTGCCGAGTATGGTGCTGACGGTGTGCGTGTGGCTATGATGCTCTGCTCATCGGCTGGTAACGACCTCATGTTCGACAATGCTCTCTGCGAGCAGGGTCGTAACTTCGGTAATAAGATTTGGAACGCATACCGCCTTATCAACGGCTGGCAGGTTGACGCTTCGCTCGCACAGAGCGAGTGCTCGAAGCAGGCTGTGGCTTGGTTTACAAACCGCTTCAACGCTGCCTTGGCCGAGATCGAGGAGAACTTTAACAACTACCGCATCTCGGAGGCGTTGATGGTTGCTTACAAGCTCTTCTGGGACGACTTCAGCGGTTGGTACTTGGAGATGATTAAGCCTGCATACGGCTCGCCTTGCGACGCTGTGACTATGGAGGCTACAAAGCATATCTTCGAGCAGCTGATGCTCCTTCTCCATCCGTTTATGCCATTCCTCACCGAGGAGATTTGGCAGGATTTGGCCGAGCGTAAGGAGGGTGAGTCTATCTGCGTAGCGGCGTTGCCAAAGGCAATCGAGGCTGACGAGAAGGCTCTCGCACGCTTCGCATTGGCTCAGGAGGTTGTCTCGGCTGTGCGTAATGTTCGCAAGCAGAAGAACTTGCCACAGAAGGAGGCTTTGGAGTTGAAGGTTGTTCGTGACGAGAACTATCCTGCAGAGTACGAGGCAGCAATCATTAAGATGGCAAATATCTCGGAGGTAACCTTCGTAACCGAGAAGAACCCTATGGATGCAGGTTTCATCGTTAAGACCACTCAGTACTTCGTTCCTATGGGCGACAATATCGACCGTGAGGCCGAGATTGCAAAGCTCGAGAAGGACTTGGCATACCAGCAGGGCTTCCTTGCAACCGTAATGAAGAAGCTCTCTAACGAGCGTTTCGTATCATCTGCACCTGCTCAGGTTGTTGAGAACGAGCAGAACAAGAAGCGTGATGCGGAGGCGAAGATTGCTGCGATTGAGGAGCAGCTTGCGGCTTTGAGATAAAAATTGTTTTTAAGGGGCATTTGCTTCCTTGTCTTCAAAAAAATGAGATGGTTACATACGCCTAAGTATGCGCCCATCTCATTTTTTATTGACGGCGTTGCAACTATCCCCTTAAATTCCAATTTTGGGGTTGGATATGTCTCACGCCTTCTGACAAGAAAATAGTTGAGAGTTGAGAACGAAAAAAGCGCCTATCTAATCCTATCTGGTCTTATAAAGCACCGTAGGTGCGCATCATATCAAACCCTATAACTCACAAAGAAAAAGCACACTTTCGAGTGTGCTTTTTCTTATTTTCCGAAATACTTGTTCAAGAGGTGCGCCAGACGATATCCTGCGTGGCGTAACTGTGTGTCTATCAAATCTTTTGATAGTTCGATGGTGTCGTCACGTAAATCGGGTGTGCCGTCGTTCGGGTTCCACTTGTGGATAACGTATGTATTGCGCATACACTCCTTTGCCCATTCGTGGTGGTCGCCCTTGCAGGTCTTTTTAATCTTTCCCTTCGAGTAGGTGTCGAGCTCGGCAGCCAACTCGGCAGGGTTTTTCTTCTTGCCGTAGATGTGTGATGCCATCGAGTCGTAGAAGCCGTGGAACGAGCCCATAGGTTGTCCTTTAAGGATGACCTTTGGTGCTGCATCGTCACGACCATCGATATACTTGCAGTGCGAAGGGCAGTGCATATCACCCACCATATGGAGAATGATGCGGATGTTATAAACAACGGCCGAATCGGTCAACTCCTTGTACATAGAGAGGTTGCGCTCTGCCAAATCGAGTGCACGCATAGTATCGCCATTGGCAACTTTGTTCGGAGCATTTGGTTCGTGGCGCAACTTCGAGTCGTAGTAGTATGAGTGCCAGCTGTTCGAAAAGCGATACTTCGACTTCTTACCACGGTTAGAGTCCATCCACGACGCATCCTTAACGATGTCGTAAGGCATATACTTCGAGAGATTCTTCTCGGTCTTCTCTGTAAGATGACGTTTGGCAATCTCGACTACGGTGCTGTGTCCGAGGCGGTTCCACGCCTGTGCGCTAAACGATACTGCGACAAGTACGATTACAATAAGTAGTTTCTTCATAGTAGGCTATTTGTGGTCAAAATAACGGTTCAAGAGGTGCGCAAGGCGGTAGCCTGCGTTACGCATTTCGAGATTTACCAACTCTCGAGAGAGTTCTACGGTGTTCTCGGCGAGAACAGGCGTGTTGTGAGGATTCCACTTGTAGATAATGGCATTTCTCGATGCAATGTCGTGTACCCACTCGTCGAGGTCGCCCTTCTGAATGCGCTTTATCTCGCTCTTCGATGCGTTGTCTATCTCAGCCGCAATCTCTACGCACGACTTGTTAGGGTGGAGATAGACAGGCATAATATCGTAGGCGTAGTGGAACGACTTAATCTTCTTGCCGTTCAACTCGCAAGGCCAATGGCAACGTGGGCCGGGAACGTACGAGTGTGTCGGGCAGTGCATATCGCCAGCAAAGTGGAGTAGGCAACGAATGTTCATCACCATAGCCGAGTCGGTGAGTCGCTCCTGCTTTGTGAGGTTGTGCTCCACAATCTTCATTGCGAGGATAGCGTCTCCCTTGCTCAGACGGGGATTCATATCGTAGTCGTGCTTCTCGTCGGTGTTGTAGACGTGCCACGCAGTGGTGTAGGCAATCTCTTTGTCGTCACGGTGGATGTCCATATATACGGCATCTTTAGTGATATCGTACGAGATATACTTTGCGATATTCTTCTTTGTGTTCTCGGTGAGATGACGCTTGGCAACCTCGATGATCACCTCGTGTCCCAACCTACCCCACGCCGAAGCACTCTCGATACCTGCGAGAACTACGACTGCGAGAACGATAAAAACTCTCTTCATAATATAAATAGGTATTTAGATTATCTCGAAGGCGATCTCCATCATATCGGTGAAGGTCTTCTCACGTTGCTCGGCGGTGGTATCCTCGTGTGTTACGAGCGAGTCCGAAACAGTGCAGATGCAGAGTGCCTGATTGCCACTGCGTGCGGCGTTCATATAGAGTGCCGAAGCCTCCATTTCGACCGCCAAAACACCCATTTTCTGCCACTTCTTCCAAGCCTCGGGATCGTCGTTGTAGAATATCTCCGATGCGAGGATGTTTCCTACCGCATACTTTACGCCCATCGACTTTGCCTTCTCGACTGCTGCGCTCAACATCTCGTAGTCGGCGATAGGTGCGAAGGTGCCAGGAAGGTTGTATTGTGCGGCGTAGTTCGAGTTGTCGCAAGCGCCTTGTGCAATGACGATATCGCCAACGTGCAAGTTGGGTTGATATGCACCGCACGAGCCTGTGCGAATGATGCGCTTTACGCCGTAGAATGCGTAGAGCTCGAAGGTGTAGATGCTGATTGATGAAATACCCATTCCGTGACCCATTACCGAAACCTCCTTACCTTTGTAAGTTCCCGTATAACAGTACATTCCACGAACTTGATTGACGAGTTTAGGGTTCTCGAGGTAGCGCTCAGCCATAAACTTTGCACGCAATGGATCACCCGCCATAATTACTCGCTCGGCTATCTCGCCACGCTTTGCTCCGATATGAGGAGTTGGTGTTAAATCTGCCATAATAATCTAACTATTTTGCATAAAATTTATAAATACAAGTGTGCTTGTAAACCTGATTTGGTTCCAAAACTACGCTTGGAAACGATGCGTGATTTGGTGCGTCAGGGTAGCCCTGGGTCTCGAGAGCGATTGCGCCACGATAGAGAATCGGCTTGCCATATTTGTTATTGTACGAACCGTCGAAGAAGTTACCGCAGTAGAATTGCAACGCAACTTGGTCTGTCCAAACCTCCATACCACGACCGCTGTTTGGAGAGTAGACGTCGGCAACCTTGATAACCTCGCCGTTGTTTTCACGATCGATGATGAAGTTGTGGTCGTAACCAGCGCCCGCCTTGAGCTGTGCGTGGTCGGCATTAACTCGCTCGCCAATGGCGTGCGGAGTGTTGAAATCGAACGGAGTACCCTCGACATTCATAATCTCGCCAGTAGGGATAAGGAACTCATTTACAGGAGTTATAGCCTTGCTGTTGATTGTGAGAACGTGGTCAAGAATTGTGCCTTCGCCATCGCCTTCGAGGTTGAAGAATGAGTGGTGCGAGAGGTTTAACACGGTCTTGGCGTCGGTTGTAGCCTCGTATGTAACCTTGAACTCGTTGTCGGCGGTCAATGCGTAGGTCATTGTGATTGTGCGGTTTGCAGGGAAACCATCCTGGCCATCGGGTAGGGTGGTCTTGAAGGTAATCTCGCTTGTCTTGTGCGAAACGACATCCCAAACGATACAATCTACGCCGAGTGTTCCACCGTGAAGTGTCTGACCGTTGTTGTTTTGTGGCAATGTGTAGCTCTTGCCGTCGAGCGAGAATGTGCCGTTTGCGATACGGTTGGCAACGGGGCCTACTGCAGCACCGAGGTAGCGCTCACCTGTGTTGTTTACGTAGCGGTTGATATTCTCGTATCCAATCTCTACGTCGGTATACTTGCCGTAACGGTCAAGAGCCCAGAGCGATACAACACGAGCGCCATAGTTTGTAACCTGCATTCGGAGTGTGCCTCCCTGCAAGGTGTATAGCGATACAATCTTGCCGTCTACGGTAGTTTCGAAGTCTGCTTTGTCTAGGAGCTTGATGCCCTGATCGCTACCACACGAGATGGCGAAAAGGAGGGCTAAAATCGCAAAAGTTCTCTTCATTTTTTATAGTTTTTAGTAGTTTTATCTTCACAAAGATATGAATTTTTGCAAAAAATTACAATCATTTCGCCAAAAATCGCTATCTTCGCTTTGTCTAAATTAAAAAAGAAGTATAGCTGTGGATGTTCGTATAGCAGAAGATTGGAAGGAGTTGCTCCACGAGGAGTTTGAGAAGCCCTATTTCGCCGAGTTGGTCGATTTTGTGAAGGAGGAGTATGCCTCGCATCAGATATTTCCAGCTGCCCGAAATATCTTTAGAGCGTTCGATAAATGTCCGCTCGAAAAACTCAAAGTTGTGATTATCGGTCAAGACCCATATCACGGTGATGGTCAGGCAAATGGACTCTGCTTTTCGGTCGATGATGGAGTCGATTTTCCACCTTCGTTGCGCAATATTTTGAAGGAGGTTTCCGAGGATACAGGAACGCCCGTTCCGACGAGTGGAAATCTCGATCGCTGGGCGGAGCAGGGGGTGCTTATGTTGAACGCTGTGCTTACTGTTCGAGCCCACGAAGCGGCCTCTCACGCAGGTCGAGGATGGGAGCGTTTTACCGACGCTGTGGTGCGCCTTATTGCCGAGCGAAAGGAGGGTGTGGTCTATATGCTCTGGGGAAGCTATGCGCAGAAGAAGGGTGCGATGGTCAATGCAACGCAAAACCTTGTGCTTAAGGCAGTTCATCCGTCGCCACTCTCTGTCTACAGAGGCTTCTTCGGCTCTCGCCATTTTTCGAAGGCGAACGACTATCTCGTATCGGCGGGGAAAACGCCGATAGTGTGGTAGAGAAAATATACGATTTTTTGTTGAAAAAATTGTGTGGTTTGGTTGCAGATATCAAAAAAAATATCTACTTTTGTGTTACCAAATAGAACTAACAATGCTACGCATTATGGACGCATTTTGTGTGGCGGTATCTTAAAACAGTGAAATTGTGCTAGTTATGAGGGCTTTTGATGTTTTGTAAGCCCGACGAGGTTGAGATTGCTCGCCCTGCCTGTGTGCAGAGCGAATAGTCTTTTTGTCTTTTTTGCGTGTGCGTGCTCGCACGTGTGCGTAAAGACAAGCGGCGATGAAGATGAAAAAACAAACAATAAATTTTTAACAAACAATAATTTCAAACTTTTTAAAAACTATTAGCGTGAAAAATTTTACTAAACTTTTGATGTCGGTAGTTCTGCTCGGAGCTTTCTCTTGTACGCAGGACATCACCGAGGATCAGACTCCGATTATTTCGGGGGATGGTAGTGGAAGTGGCGAAGTAAAGACGCTGCAAGTTTCGATGCCTTTATCGACCCGTACTGAGTTGGGCGAGAAGGTTGACGGAAAGTATCCAGTATCGTGGTGCGAGACTGATGTTCTCGCAGTTAATGGTAAGCCGACTACCGGTATTACCATCTACGAGGATCGTCCGAACGTTGCAGTATTCAACTTGCCTCTTGGAATCACAATTCCGTACCACGTTGTCTACCCTTACCAGGGCGAGAATGTTGCGGTTGAGGCTAACAGCGGAAAGTATCCGGTTGTGTTCTCTGCTGAGCAGCAGCACACCGAGGGTACATTTGCGCCAAACAGCGCTCCGATGTATGCTTGGTCGAATGGTTTCGAGGATATCCATATGGAGCACCTCGCAACTGCGCTCCGCTTTAGCATCAAGGCTAAGGAGGGTCAGGTTGTAGATTTGAAGTACATCTCAGTTTCGACTACTGATGCTGCTCCTATCGCAGGTACATTCGATGTTTACTGCGCAGAGAAGGATGGCGTTGAGGCTGGTACACTCGAGGCACGTGAGAACACCTATCCTACCGTATTCTACAGCTTTGAGGGTGATAGCTACCTTCTTTCGGCTGACAAGGAGGATGTGTTCTACATCGTAGTTCCTAAGGGTGAGTACACTCGCTTCGAGGTTAACTTCGTAGAGCAGTCGGGTAAGGTTTATTCGAGAACTTTCGATGCAACAGGCGATAAGCAGTTGCTCGGCGGTAAGGTTCGTGAGTTCCCTTCGGTTGAGTTTGATCTTGAGAATTGCGAGAATATGCTCCTCATCGGTAATGATGTCGATATGGAGACCTTCGCAAACGAGGTTAAGGCTGGCACATTCAATAGCAACTATGACGGTGCACTCCTCGTTTCGGATATCGATATGACCGGCAAGGCTTGGGAGTCGTTGAATGGTTTCTCGTCGTTGCTCGAGGGTCGTGGCTACTCGATTAAGGGCTTGACCGCTCCTCTCTTTGGCGAGAATGTAACAGGTACAATCTCGAACGTAAATGTTGAGGCAACCGTAGTTGAGACCGCAAATGGTAAGGTTGGTCTCGTTGCTCGTTCGCTCACAGTGAATGGCGACAAGGTTGGTACAATCTTCAACTGTTCGGCAACAGGTTCTCTCGAGTATAAGAATTCAACTCTTGCAGTTAATAATGATTTGAAGTTGATCAACATCGGTGGTATTGTTGGTGGCGTTTATGGTGGTAAGGTTTCGCTCGCAGACAGCGACGTGGATATTACTATCGCAGCTATCGCAGGTGCCGATGGCAAGTCTAAGTCGTTTACTCCTTGCCTTGGTGGCGTTGTAGGTTATGTTTGCGCTGATGGCGACAACGCTCCTGTTGTAGTAGAGAACACCAGCAAGGGTGATATCGTTTGGAATGATGAGTCGGAGAGTGTTATGGCTGTGCCATATATCGGTGGTGTTGCAGGTTATGTAACTGCAGGTTCTTTCGAGAGCAACATCAACAGCGGTGCACTCGCAATCAATAAGCCAATGGACGACCTCGATTGGGGTGGTGTTATTGGTGCATCGAAGGTTTCGGTTGTAAATTGCGAGAACAAGGGTTCGTTGACAATCAACCAGACAATCACTAAGGCAAACATTGGTGGTGTACTCGGTAAGTTGGAGGCTAACTCTATCGAAAACTGCGTGAATAGCGGTGAGCTTCATTTCGACGAGAACTTCTTTATCAACAGCAACTGTAATATTGGTGGTGTAGTTGCTTACGCAGATAAGGGCACCAAGAAGATTGAGAACTGTTCGAACTCGGGTTCGATTACATACCTCGGTTCGTGCGCTTATGTTAATCGTACTACTGTAAATGGTAACGCAAATATCGTTATCGGTGGTGTTATCGGTTTCACTTGGTCTGAGTTGGTTGACAACTGCGACAACAAGCAGAGTGCAGTCCTCAACATCGCAGGTAAGGTAGCAGGTAACGGTGATATCAAGCGTAACCTCGCAACAATCGATAAGAATACTGGTATCGGTGCAGTTATCGGTGTTCGTGCAGGTCGCAAGACAAGCTTGTCGAGCTATGGCGTTACCGAGAATGTAAAGACTCTCAACTGTAACAACGAGGGTAACGTAACCTTCAAGTGGGGCTACTGCGGTGCTTCGTACATCTTCAGCTCGGCTTGTATCGGTATCTTCGAGTCTGACTATATCTCTGATTGCTCGAACGCAGGTTCGGTAACCGTTGAGGTTAATGTTTCGACTGATAGAAGCAACCATCCTGAGACCGGTACACTCGTAGCATTCGTTTCGGGTATGTTCGGTTACATCAGCGATAGCTGTAGCGACATCTACAACTGCTCGAACTCGGGCTTGGTTAAGGTTTCGAACTCTAACGCTCGTATGTTGTGGGTATCGGGCTTGCTCGGTACTGCAGAGAGTGGTGCAGCAATCAAGTTTAACAATTGCGGTAATACAGGTGACATCCTCGTGGATGAGACTGTAAACCTCCGTAACGTATATGTAGGTGGTATCTTGGCTAATACACTCGATATCGCATTGCAGTATCCTAACTGCTATAACTCGGGTAGTGTTGAGTCGAAGGCTACAACAGAGTTGGAGACCTACCTCGGTTCGATCTTCGGTTTCTCTACAGGTTCGGATAAGGGTGCAGGTACCGAGGGTATCACCAATAGCGGTCGTGTAACCTTCTCGGGTAGCGCAGCTCTCGCATACGTTGGTGGTTACTGCGGTATGTACAAGGAGAACTCGCACACCGTACAGTTCGAGAATGCTGCGACAGGTGTGGTAGAGTACAAGGGTAACGCATCGTTGATGGCTTGCGTTGGTGGTATCGCAGGTATCGGTGCAAATGCAGTAACGACAGACTTTGCTGCATCGAACTTGGTTGTTACTCCTGCTACTACGGTTGCGTCTGTTACAGGTAACACCGGTGGTAAGTTCGAGAAGGGTATGATCAACAACGGTAACGTTACAATCTACGGCTACGCTCCGAAGGTGTACGTTTCGGGTGGTTTCGGTTATATTGCAACAGCTGCAGGTAAGGGCGTTAGCAACTTGACCAACAACGGTAAGGTTGAGATCCCTGATATGACAAATGCAAAGAATATTCCTGATAGCTTCTATATGGGCGGTGTATTCGGCTACGCAAATATGGGCGAGAGCTATCCGACTGCAGCAGGTACAATCAACAAAGACAAGGCTGTTTCGGGTTGCACCAATACAGGTAATATTATATATAAAGGTATGGCACGAGATGGTGCTTACATCGGTGGTATCGGTGGTTGGGCTTCGAAGGCTCCGCTTTACGACTGTACTAACGAGGGTAAGATTATCTCGGAGGGTCACGCAGGTAGTCTCTCTCCACGTTTGAAGAATGAGGGTGAGGAGAAGGCTGCTGCACACCAGTATCGTAACTACCACTACCACGATATCGCTGTTGGTGGTATCGTAGGTGAGACTGACTTGGATATGTCAGGCTGTATCAATAATGGTGAGGTTTCACACAACTGTTTGCTCAGCCCATTGCGTGTTTCTTACCTCGGTGACCTCGCAACATCACGTTTCGATGTTGGTGGTATCGCAGGTCGTATCTTTACTCCTGAGGCAAATACTACAGGCTACATCTGCTCGATTAACGGTGTGGTAAATAATGCTGATGTAACTATCATCGGTACACCTTCAGCTACACTCAACTCGCCATCTGCCGATGAGGAGGATACCGGTGAGTTCCAGTGGACTGACGTCGATGACGGTGACCGTCAGAATCGTCGTTTGTTTACCCGTGTAAACGTTGCAGGTTTG
>JAFYQY010000115.1 GCA_017559685.1 Alistipes sp. | reverse complement strand
TGTGTGGGTATAACCGCTAATCATAAGGGTGATACCAGCCTCCTCCAACAGTGGAACAAAGAGATTATGCAAATCCTTGCTTACAGGTGCTACGCCCGATACTGGCGGGATGTGCATCAAAGCAACCTTGAACTTTGCGCCCTTAACCTCCTCGCTCTGGAGTGCCTGTGCAAGCCAAGCAGCCTGCTCCTTGCGGTAGCTGTCGAAGTCGGTGCCTGCGGTCTTATCTTTCTGGTCGCAACCCGAGTCGAGAACGATGAAGCATACCGAGCCGTAACGAACGGTGTAGTATGGCTTGCCTGTCGAGGTTGGGAAGTGCGACATATAGTTCATACCGATAGCGCCCGTAGACTCATTCACACCACGAGTCATAAATGTAGGAACCTCGTGCAACGGAGTCTCTGTGTACTTTGGATAGTTGTTCACACCACCCGAGATCTTGTTGTAAACCGACGCCTGCTTCTCATCTACCGAAGCAACCATATCGCCAACAAAGAGTACCGCATCGGCAGACCAATATCTGTCGGAACGCTTAGCCTTGCTTATGCGCTTGTTGAGCAAGTCGTAAACGCCCTCGGCATTGCCGTGCTGGTCGTTCATAAGGATAAAATCAACCGACTTCTTGTTGTAGTCGAGAGTCTTGATCCAGATGTGACGATAGGCAAAGATACGGGTCGATGCTACACGACCATACATTGTACGACCACCCTTGTTGCTGGTAATCTCCTGCGAGAAAGCACGATAGCGGAAGCCTGGCTTACCATCAGCATTAGGGTTCGGAATAGTGATGCAGTGCAACTTGGTAGGCACCTTGCGACCGAGCTTAGTCTGGAAGAACTTCGGACGCTCCTCTGCATAGAAGTGTGTCTTGTCGCCCGGAGCGGTCTCAACCCACGAGATAGCGGTCTTGTCGGTAGCCCAGACGATAGTTACAGTCTTATCAGTTACAGCCTGAACGTAAGGGCCGTAAGTGATCTTGATAGCAAATGCCGAGGTTGTTGCGGCAAGCATCAATGCAAGAACAAAAATCTTTTTCATCGTTTTAAGTTTTATGTTAGTTTTCTCTTATTTCTGGCGGAAATAGATTTGGATAGGCACACCCGAGAAGTCCCAATGCTCACGCAAGTGGTTCTCCAAGAAACGACGATAGTTCTCACGGATGTACTGTGGCAGGTTGCAGAAGAATACAAACTGCGGAGTAGGCGTAGGCAACTGCATCGCATACTTGATACGGATATACTTACCCTTGGTTGATGGTGGCGGTGTCTCCTCGATAATCGGCAACATATAGTCGTTGAACTCCGATGTAGGAATACGACGTGAGCGTGACTCGTAAACACGAATTGCAGTCTGCAATACGTCGAGGATACGCTGCTTGTTCAATGCCGAAGTGAAGATAATCGGAATATCGTTGAATGGAGACAAACGCTTCTCGAGCGCCTCTTTCCACTCCTTCATAGTATTGTTGCCCTTCTCGATCAAGTCCCACTTGTTCACTACGATAACGCAGCCCTTGCGGTTACGAACGATGAGGTTGTGGATGTTCAAGTCCTGCGACTCGAGGCCCTGCTGTGCGTCGAGCATCAAGATACATACATCCGATGCCTCGATAGCACGAATAGAACGCATCACCGAGTAGAACTCCAAGTCCTCCATAGTCTTACCCTTCTTACGCATACCTGCGGTATCGACCAAGTAGAAGTCCATACCGAACTTGTTGTAGCGGGTATGAATCGAGTCACGGGTTGTACCTGCGATATTGGTTACGATATTGCGGTCGGTACCGAGCAAGGCGTTAGTGAGTGACGACTTACCAACGTTAGGACGTCCCACGATAGTGATACGTGGGAGGTCGTCGAGCTCCTCAGCCTGACAATCCTCGGGGAGGTGCTTCAAAATCTCGTCCATCAAGTCGCCTGTTCCGCTACCCGACATCGACGAAATACAGAATGGATCGCCAAGACCGAGCGAATAGAAGTCGTTCGACGAGTAGATCAAGTCGTAGTTATCGACCTTGTTGCAGACAAGGATAGTGCGCTTCTTGGCACGGCGCAACACCTCTGCCATCATCATATCGAGGTCGGTAACACCTGTACCTACCTCCACCATAAAGAGGATAACGTCGGCCTCCTCGATGGCGAGAAGCACCTGCTTGCGAATCTCATCCTCGAAGATATCGTCGCTATTTACCGAGTAACCACCTGTATCGATGATCGAAAACTCTCGACCACACCAATCGGTCTTACCGTAGTGGCGGTCACGTGTTGTTCCTGCTGTCGAATCTACAATCGCCTGGCGATTACCTACCAAACGGTTGAAGAGTGTACTTTTACCCACATTTGGGCGTCCTACTATTGCTACTAAACTCATACTCTTTAAGGGCTATTAGCTACCGGCTTTAGCCATTAGCTTTCTGTCCAAACACATTTATCGGGACAAAGGTACAAATTTTTGTTTACAAAGTAAAATTTTTTCACGATAACTCTCTATCGCACGAGTTTACCCCTCCAACTGAGCACTCCGCCGTCGAGCTCCACAACCTTAAAACCGAGCTTCACTGCCTGCTCAGCGGCCGACTTGCTGCGACGACCACTACGGCAATAGATAGCAACTGTTTGTTCCTTGTCGAGCTCAGCTATCTTTTCGGCAAAATTCGAGTCAAAAACGTCAATATTCACCGCATTTGGGATATGCCCCTCGGCATACTCGGATGCTGTTCTAACATCCACAAGTTGGACACCCTCCTTCGCTATTTCACGAGCAAACTCAGCGGCATCAACCGACTCAAAACCCTTTGCACTGCAACCAAAAATAGAGCACAATCCTGCAAATAGTGTCATAAGCGCAAACTTTTTCATAACTCGTTGAATCTATATTACTTAGCCTTTGTCAATTTATAGCTCATCTTCTCGATATTCCAGCCCTTGACCACGAAGGTCGCTTCCTTCGGCATATCCTCAACGGCGGTTTCGATAACCACCGCCTTGCTCTCGCCTGGTAGGAGCGAGAAGAAGTTGTCGGTGTAGAAACTTGGGCGCACAGGTTTACCCTCGCTATCCAAGAGTTGGAGCTGAGCGAAGAAGGCCAATGCCGACGATGTATTCTTCAAGATCGCCTTCACAAAGTGGCGGCCTCCCTCCTCATAGGTGCTGTAGTTGCAACGAACTCGCACCGACGGAAGCTCCGAAAGCGACTCGAAGCCCGAAGAGGTTGGGCCTGTGAGTGTTTTTGCGCCCTCATACTTATCGTTCGAACGCCAATAGAAGGAGTTTGCTATCTCCTTGCCCTTATCGTCGAAGAGACGCAACTTTATGAAATGAACTTGAGTGATATCCTTCGGGAAATCGACGATAAAGATATCGTTCACAACGCCATCCTCAGGGATATCAACCTTCGCCGACTTCTGCCAAACCTTTTTGCTATTCAAGTCGTAGACTTCGGCTGCAACCTTATAGCCCGAGAATGAGCGATAATATTCGTTATAGACCGACACTGTATTCTTAAGGTAGTCGAACTGTGCATGGAGAGGTTCGAGGGCGTTCTGAGTGTGATAGAGCGACGCTGTAGGCTCCAAAGTGTAGTCCCACATTCGGGCGCAAACCTGCTTCACAGGGCAGTTGTGATACCAGAACAGCAAACCCGAGGCGTAGCGACTGCCATACTCATATTTGTTGTAGTTCCATACCTCCCAAATCGACTTCGAGTTCATAGCGCCAAGCAGCTGCCCCTTCTTTGCAAACTCATCAATAGATGAGGATTTGCCGTAGTGGTTGGTCAAGTCGGTATACATTGTAGACATCAAGTGGAAGCCTCCACCATCGTGATAGTCCCACACCTCCTTGTTGATAGGCCACAAATCCTTCTCGTCCATAACCTCTCGCAAGGTCTCGACGGTAGGAATTGCAGGTGCGCCATACTCAGGGTTAAAGCCATCGACACGGCTACCTCGTGGCGAAGCGGTATTTTCGTAGTGCTGCATAGGGTTCACCTGCTTGTATGGACTGCCGTCGTGAACTCCATCGCACTCCGACTGCATCTGGTAGCCACGAGTATTATCAAGGCTCAATATCAACTCTTTAGCACCTGACATTTCGGTACTCTCGTTCGACGACACATAGTAGGCCAACGAAGGGTGATTGCGGAGACGTTTCACTGTAGCCTCAACGTTGCTCAAGTAGAGCGAACGATCCTGCGGATGTTTGGTGTCGCCCGTCATAAAGAACTCCTGCCAAACGAGCAGTCCCATCTCGTCGCAAAGCTGGAAGAAGTAGTCCGACTCGGCAATACCACCGCCCCACATACGAACGAGATTTATACCGCTCTGCTTTGTGTAGCGAAGCTCGGCATAAGTACGCTTATCGGAGTGGCGAAGCATAGCTTCGGGAATCCAGTTTGTACCACGAACAAAGATACGCTTGCCATTGACATAGAATTGGCGAGAGTTGTCGGGTGTATTCTGGTCGGAGGTAATCTCACGAATACCGAAACGCACCGAAGTCTCGTCGGATACCGAGTCGCCAACCATAACCGAGAGCTTCATATCGTAGAGCTCTGGCGTACCCTTGAAGATAGGCCACCAAAGGCGTGGATTTTTCATTACGAGTTGCGGGAACTCCTCGGGCGTGAAGGTCACAACCTTAGTCTCGCCACGAACGAGGGTTATTCGCTTCTCGAAGGTTATCGCCTCGCCCACGATTTCGCCCTTAACGACGCACTCTATTGGCTTACGAGTAATGGTCGGACTCGACACCTCGACACTCACCGTCTCACGACTAACATCGTAGTTCGGTTTATCCAAATCGGAGCGAATAAACGGGTGACGAAGCACCACTTTATCGGTGGCGTAAAGGCTTATATTTTTCCAAATTCCCGTATTACGGTCACGTATGCCATCTAAGAACGTAAAGTCCCAGCCCACACTCATCAACATAGTGGTATTCAGACCGATATTACCATCGCCGCCGTTGCGGAATTCGCCAACTGCGCCCCACTTTTTAAGTTTCGTAGTTCCCGGCATATCCACAGGATAGACCTTGATGGCTAAGGCATTCTTCTCGCCCACCTTTGCGAAGTCGGTGATATTGATATCCGAAGGCTTGAACATACCCGACATTGTCTCCAACAAGTGGCCATTCACCCACACCTCGGCACGGTAGTTTATACCCTCAACCTGCAACCAAACAACCTTGCCTTTATAGCTCTCGGGAATATCGAATTCGGTACGGAACCAATAGGTGTAGAAATCTCGACCGGCATTGGCCAAATCGGGGATGATATTTCTATCAATCTTATTGTTCATTCCGTAGTATGGCTCGGGATATACATTATTGTATACCAACGAGTTGAGCACCGTACCAGGAACGACTGCCGGCATCCATTTCGAGGTTGCATAACCAGGCTTCGAAATATCCTCAGGTCGGTCTTGGGTCTCGCCCGCCTTGACCATCTTCCAGTCGTAGCCTCCAGCGTGAACTTCACGAGAATCGATGTAGATGTGATTAGCTTTGCGATAGCGATTTGCAGGCTGCTGTTGAGCATACGAAACAGCGAACGCCAACAGCGCAACAACAATAGAGAGAACTCTTTTCATATATCGGTTAGTTTTAGTTATTAAATCTGATTTTAGGTTACGCAAATATAATCTTTTTCGGACAAACAATCAAACTTAGTCGAAAATATACCATTTATTTTCACCATAATATTCGGTCGTTTCAAAAATATTTATTATTTTTGGGAGTTGATAAATATATATCGATTTTTAGGTATGAAACATATAGGATTAAAACTGCTGTTTTTAGTGCTCGCTATGACGACTGCACTCCCTCTCGTTGCGCAGGAGACCTCCTCGCCCGAGAACCCTGTGAGCAAGATGCCGAAGCAACAAAAACAGAAGAAGGAGCAGAAGGATCAGAAGAAGGAGCCACCAAAGGTGTCTACCGAGTTCGGACTTGCGGCGGGTGGACTCTACAACTTTATGGAGATTGTTCCCGTAAGCGAGAACTTCACACAGAAGATTTCGGGTCCATTTGGCGATAAGATGGAGGGCAACCTCGGAGCAGTTGCTGCATTGCAGTTCCGCATCAATATCGGCAAGTGGTTCGGCATTCAACCCGAGATTTTCTACTCCTACTCGACATTGAGATTTACGGGCCCCGAGTACAAGGAGGCTATCAAGGTGAAGTGCAACCTCGTGCAGATGCCGGTGCTATTCTCGCTCCGTGCAGCGATGTTCCGTTTCAACTTCGGCCCTGTATTCACGCTGAACGACAACCCGACATATCAGCTCGCCGACACGGATAGCACAATCAAGACTATGCCACTCGGTAAGTTGCACCCTACCATAACCTACACCGCAGGTATCGGCGTAAAGCTCGGACAACGAATATTGCTCGATGCTCGTTGGGCAAGTCAGTTCAAAGACATCCAGAGTCAAAACGAGTTTTTCTGGTCGCTCGACGAGACCAAGCAGGCGAAGAACCAACCTATAAAGTTCTACACTCGCAACAGCACTGTTCAGGTACGACTTGGAGTGGTGTTCTAACGAGTAGTGAGTAATTAGTAGTGAGTAGTGATTTTTAGTCGCTAAATATATATTCTATAAGAGAAGAATGACCGACGTAACAGGAAAAGAGATAATTATCGAAGGTGTCGATACACGAGAGTTGTATGGAGCGAAGGAGTGCTACCTACAGCAGATTGTGGCAATGCACCCAAAGTTGAAAATTGTGGCTCGAGGCTCTTCGTTGAAGGTGCTCGGTGCAAAGGGCGATGTAGAGCGATTTGAACGCCAGATGGCGGGTTTGATTGCCTACTACGACCGCTACGGACACATCTCGAAAGAGGTGGTCGAGCAGTCGTTTGCTACGGGCTTTGCCGAGGCTGCCGAGGCTGCACACAAGGGCGACAAGGAGGTTATCGTCTACGGTAACAACGGCGTAATCGTCAAGGCTCGCACCGACAACCAGCGTAAATTGGTCGATTTGTACGACCATAACGACTTGATATTTGCTACGGGGCCTGCTGGCTCGGGTAAGACCTATACGGCGATCGCTTTGGCGGTACGTGCTTTGCGTGACAAGCAGGTGCGCCGAGTAATTCTCACTCGCCCCGCAGTCGAGGCGGGCGAGAAGTTGGGCTTCTTGCCTGGCGATTTGAAGGATAAGCTCGACCCATATTTGCAGCCACTCTACGATGCGCTCAACGATATGATTCCACCTGCCAAGTTGCAGAAGTTTATGGAGGATGGCACGGTGCAGATTGCACCACTCGCCTATATGCGTGGTCGCACACTGGACAACGCCTTCGTAATTCTTGACGAGGCGCAGAACACTACCCTATCGCAGATTAAGATGTTCCTCACCCGTATGGGACGTAACGCCAAATTTATCGTTACGGGCGACGTCACACAGGTCGATTTGCCACATAAGAGCGACAGTGGCTTGGTGCGAGCAATGAACACCGTAAAGGGTATCAAAGGCATCGGTTTTGTAGAGTTCAACAAGGGCGATATCGTGCGTCACGAATTGGTTAAACACATTGTCGAGGCGTTCGATAAACAAGACGAGAGACGAGAAAAATAACAAATAACAGACCTTATGAAAAGACTTTTCAACTTTCTATTTGTAGCATTAATGGCGGTTATGGTGCTATCGTGCTCGACCGATACACCCAACACGCCAAACAATCCAAGCACCCCTGACAACCCCGATACAGGTGGTGAGGTAGTCGATAATTCGATAAAAATTCTCGCCATTGGCAATAGTTTTTCGGTGGATGCGATGGAGTATCTCTACCAAATCCTTGCCGATTTGGGCTATGAGGATATTACTCTCGGAAATCTCTACGTGGCAGGTTGCTCATTGGAGCGTCACGCCTACAACCTCGATAGTAGCCGAGCCGAGTACACCTACTACCGTAACACTACGGGAGAGTGGAACTCAACCTCGTCACAGACTCCGTTTGTAGCATTGAGAGCAGGGGATTGGGACTATATTACATTGCAACAGGCGAGTCCATCGTCGGGTTTAGCCAATACCTACGATCCGTATCTCGATAAAATCATCGATTATATACAGGAGTATTGTCCGCAGAGTAAGATTGTATGGCATATGACTTGGGCATACCAGAGCGACTCTACCCATAGCGGTTTTGCGAGTTACTCGTCGGATCAGATGACGATGTACAACGCTATTCTTGATGCCGTAAACAAGAAGGTTTTGACAAAGCCTGAGATTTCGAGCGTAATACCTTCGGGTACAGCGGTGCAGAATATGCGCACCAGTTATGTGGGCGACATACTCACTCGCGACGGATACCATATGTCGTATGACAAGGGCCGCCTGCTTACGGCTATGACCTACGCCAAAGCCCTTACAGGTCGCGATTTAAGCCTTGTAAACTACACTCCCGAGAAATATACCTACACCCCTGCCTTAATTATGGCAATGAAGGAGGCTGTAAACAATGCTGTCGCTTCGCCATACGAGGTTACTCCTTCAACCTTTACCACAAACCCCGACAACATTGTGACCGACACTCTCGACGAGGTAGTAAAGGCCAATGGCTACGATGTAAACGACTTCAACAAGGTCGAAATCGTATGGCACAAGTACGCATACTATCAGAGTGACAAGTCGAACGACAAATATGGTCCGTCAGATTTGAAGGATGCAGGTTATTATAGCGCTTCAACCGCCAACCGATACATCGCCACCCAGATATTCTCGAAGAGCGATATTCCGAACGGTTCGCTTATTGTTTTGAAGGGTGAGTACCAATATCGCCCTGAGGGCTGGGTTACGCTCGACACCCAAAATTACAGCGAAAATCGCCCAGGCAACACAAACACAAAGTTCGTGGTCGTAAACAATAGTTGGTGGGGCAATTGGAACTATCGCGGTTTCAACATCACTGGCTATCCATCGACAGCACTCTCCGAAGAGGGCGTAGCGGAGGCGATGGCAAGTTTCGGCATCTACACACCGAAAAATTAGAGGACAAAATCACTTAAAACATATACATTATGAAATACAATTTGGAACAACTCAAGCCAGAATTGGTTTGGAAGCATTTTAAGGCAATATGCCAGATCCCACACCCATCACACCACGAGGAGAAGATTCGTGAGTATGTTGTAGAGTTTGCGAAGGCTCACAACCTCGAGTACTCGGTTGACGAGGCTTGCAACGTATATATCGCAAAGCCTGCTACCCCTGGTTATGAGGGTCGCAAGGGCATCGTTTTGCAGGCGCACCTCGATATGGTGCCACAGAAGAATAACGATAAGGTTTTCGACTTCGAGAACGACCCTATCGAGGCATATATCGACGGCGATTGGGTAACCGCTAATGGCACTACCCTCGGCGCAGATAACGGCATCGGCGCAGCTTGCATCCTCGCAGTTTTGGAGGACAACACCTTGGAGCACGGCGCTATCGAGGGTCTCTTCACTGCAACCGAGGAGACAGGTATGGACGGTGCTTTCGGCTTGAAGGGCGGCTTGCTCAAGGGTGACATTCTCTTAAACCTCGACTCGGAGACTGAGGGCGAGTTGTATGTTGGTTGCGCAGGTGGTACCGACGCAAACATCACACTCCCATACACCGCTGTTGCTACACCAGAGGGTTGGAACGCAGTGAAGCTCGACGTTAAGGGCTTGAAGGGTGGTCACTCGGGCATCCAGATCGGCTTCCAGCGTGGTAACGCAAACCGTCTCTTGTGTCGTTTGTTGCTCCACACCAAGCAGGAGTGGTTGCTCGCATCGATCGACGGCGGTGGCTTACGTAACGCTATCCCACGTGAGGCTCAGGCGGTAATTCTCGTTAAGGATGTAGAGGCATTCAAGGCTGAGGCTGCAGCATACGAGAAGACCTTACAGGCAGAGTTCGAGAATATCGAGGACTCGATTGCTATACTCGTAGAGGAGGTTGCAGTACCTGCGGAGATTATCCCTGCGGAGGTGGCTGTGAAGCTCGTAAAGGCTGTAGTTGGCGCACCTAACGGCGTGGTTAAGATGTCGGTAGAGATGGAGGGTTTGGTACAGACCTCGACAAACCTCGCACGTGTAGTGTCAAATGGCGAGTGCGTGAAGATTCAATGCTTGTTGCGTTCGTCGGTATCGAGCGAAAAGGTCGCTTTGGCCGAGGCTATCAAGGGTGTATTCGAGATGGCGGGTGCCGAGGTTGAGTTGTCGGGCTCGTATGACGGTTGGAAGCCAAATATGGAGTCGCCAATCTTGAAGGCTATGTTGGCATCGTACGAGGCGTTGTACGGCAAGAAGCCAGCCGTAACCGCTATCCACGCAGGTTTGGAGTGCGGTATTATCGGTGGTGTATATCCAAATCTCGATATGATTTCGTTTGGCCCTACTATCTGCTACCCACACTCGCCAGACGAGAAGGTAGAGATCGCTTCGGTAGCGAAGTTCTACGAGTTCTTGCTCCACACATTGAAGAACGCTCCACAAAAATAACGGAAAACGGAAAACGGAAAGCGGAAAGCGGAAAACTTTTTTTGAGTTTTTCGATTTCTGCTTAGAGTGGG
Organism: Alistipes sp.; assembly: GCA_017559685.1. The sequence continues at coordinate 4,996 of JAFYQY010000115.1, read as the reverse complement.
AAAACAGAAAACTAATTCTGCATTTTGAATTTTAACTTATGACTGAGCGTTGGTTTGTGATAGTAAATCCCATTTCGGGCGGAGGTAGAGGTTTGGCAGATTTCCCAAAAATCTCAAACCTCCTCCGTGAAAGCGGTATTGAGCACGACCCCGTATTCACGGCGCATCGTCACCACGCAACCGAGTTGGCTGTCGAGGCGGCAAATCGTGGATATCGCAAAATTATCGTTGTAGGTGGCGACGGCACTCTCAACGAGGTCGTGAACGGACTATTCATACAGAAGCAGTGCGAGCCAAAAGAGATTCTTGTAGCCGTTATTGCCGTAGGTACAGGTAACGATTGGGTACGTACATTCGGTATTCCTCGCAACTACAGCGCTGCGATTCGTGCTATAAAAGAGGGTCGCTCCTATCTGCAAGATGTGGGTAAGGTGACCTACACCGAGTCGAAGGTCGAGCATACTCGCTATATGGCGAATGTTGCGGGACTCGGCTTCGACGCCTATGTAATTCAGATTTTCAACCACCTCAAGCTCAAGGGATATAAGGGCAAGTGGCTCTATCTATACAGTCTTATCAAGGGTTACTTCTCGGCTAAGCCTGCGGGCACAACCATCGAGGTGGATGGCAAGGTTATCTACAACAAGCTACTCTTTTCGTTGGCGGTGGGTATCTGCCGCTACAATGGCGGAGGTATTCAGCAGTTGCCTCGAGCTGTGGCAAACGATGGTCTACTCGACCTGACAATCATCCGCCCCGTGCATTGGTGGCACGTGATTTTCAGAGCCAAGAGATTGTTCAACGGCAAGATCTACTCGATAGGTCACGTGGAGTATGCTCAGGGCAAGAATATAAAAATCGTCTCGGCATCGAATATTCCAATCGAGACCGACGGCGAGTTGCAGGGCGAAACACCGGTTACGATATCGGTAGTGCCGCAAGCCATAAAGGTAGTGGTAACAGAGGAGTCGTTGCAACAAAACTGTCACAAATAGTATGAAAAGAGTCTATTTATGCCTATTGGCATTGGTAATATTTGCGAGTTGCGCAGATAGATTCCCTCAACAGATTGGAACTCTGCGCCAGAAAACCCTCTCGGAGGTACAAAACGACCTCGCCATTGGTTGCGAAACGCTCGATAGAGATTACGCCGATTATCAAAAATATAAGGAGTATCTCGAGCCTCTTGGAATGCGCTATATCCGCTTGCAGGCAGGATGGGCAAAGACTGAAAAGGCGAAGGGTGTCTACGACTTTGCTTGGCTCGACACGATTATCGACGACGCCGTATCGCGAGGATTGGAGCCTTGGGTTGAACTCTCGTATGGCAACCCCATCTACCCAGGTGGTGGAACTATCTTCTTAAATGGCGGTTGGCCGACATCGAAAGTCGCCATAGATGCCTGGTTGCGCTGGACAAAGGCTTCCGTAGAGCGATACAAAGGCAAGGTGCATCAGTGGGAGATTTGGAACGAGCCGGACAACACCGTGCGTTACAACAACGCCGATCCAAAGAGCATTGTCGATTTGACAATCGCTACGGCACGAGTGATAAAATCGGTAGACCCCGATGCAAAGATTGCTGCATTTGGTTTGGCGGTACCTCGCTACGAAGTCTATGCGGAGGCTATTATCGCCGACTTGGCAGCGAAGTTGAAGGCGAACAACGATGAGCATCTGATTGATTGGATAACATATCACGGATACCACTATGTGCCAGAGGACACCTACTTTATTGATGGCGTTGCACTACGTAACGTAATCGAGCGTTGCGACCTCGACATTGCGATATGGCAGGGTGAGAGTGGCGCTCCTTCCGTCGGTTATATGGGTGGTGCATTGGCAGAGTACTCTTGGACCGAGCAGACGCAGGCAAAGTGGGACATCCGCAAAATGATGAACGACCACGGAAATGGCGTGCGTACCAGCATCTTTTCGATTGCCGATATGAATTACGGAACGAAGGATGAGATAAAGATTAAAAACCTGAAAGGCATTCTCGCAACCCGAGCGAGCAACAAGGTATCGCGACCAAAGATTGCATACCACGCAATTCGTAATTTTGTCTCGGTATTTGATAATCTCGATAAGGTGTGCGACAAGTCGGGCATCGAGGTGTCGGCTCCAATCTACAACGCCAACTCCAAACCGTTATACTATCTATTCGAGGACAACGAAACCGCCTTACAGTCGCTTGTTGTATGGCAAGGAGGTGAAGTGCCGATCTACTGCGAATGCGAAAATTGTGCCGAGATTGTTATCGAGAATTTCAACTGCAACGAGCCTGTGTGCGTTGATATCCTTACTGGCGTAGTCTACGAATTACCGCACAGCAAACTCGGCAAGAAATTCAAGTTCAAGAACACCCCTTACTACGACTCGCCGATAGTCATCTGCGACAGGTCGCTCATAGGAGTGGAGATGAGAGCGGAAAGATAAGAGATGCAAAATTGCAGAATGCAAAATGCATTCTGCAATTTTTTCCTTAAATTCTCTAAATTTAAACTCCCTAAAAAGAATTTCGGAATTATTACCAGAATTTAATTTAGCCAACGGCTATCGGCTAATGTCGGTTGCCCATTCGCCTGCGGCTCCGCCGTAGATAACCAAATGGTTCGGTACGAGCGACTTCAGTAAGACATAGGTGTCGTAGATATTTATACCAGAGGTCTTGCCTTTGGCGATTTCGTAGCCGATGATAGCGCAGTTGCACTTGGTGGTGTGGAGAGTTTGAAGATTGCGCCATAGATAACTCTCGTTCCAGAGCGGATCGTTGCTCGGGTTACCTCCACGCTTGATATCCTCGCCCAAAAGAGTTGTATCGATAGGTGTACGCACAATCACGTAGAGTCCCTTCTCGGCGCACTCGGCGATAACCTTATCGGCATTGCAGTCGAGAGTTACGACGATACCGTTATACCCCTTTTTCTTCGCCTTATCTACGCTCTTTATCTCATCCCACTCAACAAGGCTTGGAACAACATTCTCGTTGTTAATATAGAGTTTACCCTTGCGCAAAGCGATATCTCGCAAGCCCACCTTACTGCTCACGCACTCGACGATACGATTTTCGATTCTACTCTCTACATCGAGACGCAACAATGTAGGGTTTGAAGCGCTCCACATCGCCTTGTTCGGAACTACGCAAGCGAAGCGCACGGTATCCTCACGACGCATATCGAGAGCCATTTCACGATAGCCATCTGCCACAACGGTGGTATCGTTCAGGCGCAAGGTGTAGCGAATACGGCAATCTTTGCTGTTGAGCGCATCGCACTTTACGGGAATTGCAAACTCGGCAACGCCCTCACCCTGCTCGTTGAGCGTGGTATTTACGGCGATATCTCGGATGCGAATTGTCGGTTGCGAAAAGACCTCGATACCCTCGACGGTCATACCCTTCGCCTCGTAGAGTTTGTTGGCAAGGAGCGATTTATCGAGCATTAGCGAGACCTCGTTGCGGCCCTCCTGCGAGAACTTCGTAATATTGAACTCGGTCCCCATAACGCCCGACGGAACAAAGCCCACCTCGTGACCATTCACATAGAGAGTATAGGCGGTCGAAGCGTAGCCGATGCGAATAAGCACCTGGCGATTGAGCCACTTAACGGGGAAGGCAAAGTGAGTAGTGAAGGTTGTAGACGATCCCGCCTCGGTACGGGTGATATCGTCGATTGGAGCAACAAACTGCGAGAGCGACGCCGTACCCTTGATTGCGCCCGCCATATTATTATATGGTATAAGGCGAGGGCGAGCAGGCTCCACGCCACGAGCCGAGAGGTCGTGGTTGGTTTGTGCCGAAGCCAAAGTGGCAACTAACAATATGATTGCTAAAAATGTATATCGCTTCATCTTTTTTTTGTATCTTTGTCGCAAAGATACGACTTTTTTAGATAAATCGTTATGCCCGAGAGCGTAAAACTAATATTTCCGACCATTTCGCCACGCATAAAGAGCGAGGAGGGCGAGAAGTTCATCTGGGACTCGCTACGAGGAAAGTGGCTGGTGCTCACTCCCGAGGAGTGGGTGCGCCAACACACAATCGGCTGGTTGGTGGCGCATAAGGGCGTGCCCGCACTCCGAATCACACAGGAGTATCCCGTAAAGATTAACGGTCTGAATCAGCGTGCCGACATCGTTGTGATGAACGAAATGGCCAAACCCCATATCCTTGTCGAGTGCAAGGCGCCCGATGTTATACTCGACCACGAAGTGGTGATGCAGGCCATACGCTACAATTCCATTGTCGGAGCGAGATATATCTTGCTGACCAACGGACTAAAACTCTACGGTTACGAGTATGCCGACGGCAAATATCGAGGTTTAAAGGAGTTTTAGAGATGTAGAATTAAAATAGTAGAGGTGGGTTAATTACCCACCTCTATTATTTCTACAGTCCAGCCGAAGAGTTCGTTGGCGCAGGCAGCCTGCATCTGTGCTATTTGTGAGGTCTGCACGGTGTCGGCAACGATAGCATTAACGAGCTGAGCCGCATTGGAGTAGGTGTTGTCTACGGCGTTGGCAAAGCATTGATAGAAGGCGTTCTGTTGCGAGCGTGTAAGGCCGTTAGGTAGAACATTGGATGCCACGAGATCACGATAAGGATAGAGGTGGCGCATATTCGACGCATCGGCAGCAAGTTGCTCGACAATAGTCGTAACGACGTAGACCTGCACCGTATCGTTCACGGCTGGCATCTCGATAAAGGTGGTATAGACAGGATACTCCTCCTCGACCGATGCGATGACTCGGTCGGCAAAGAGCATATACTCTGCCTCGGTCAAGTCGTTCAAATAGACCATCTTGCGATAGTCACGCAAGAGTTCACGCATAGCCTGTCGCTCGCTGCGATTCCATTTTGCTTGTTCGCTACAAGCGGTAAAACCTCCGAAAATAGACGCCACAAGGGCAAACGAAAGTAGATACTTTTTCATCGTGTAAGAATTTTTAAGTTAAACCTACCGACGAAAGAGCAAGATGCGTGCCAAGAGAGACG
>JAFYQY010000114.1 GCA_017559685.1 Alistipes sp. | reverse complement strand
TAAGACATTGTTCAAGGCTGAGTACTCGGAGCGTTTTGCTACTAAGGAGGAGGCTTTGGCGATGTTGGAGCGTTGCAAGAGTGCAGCCTTCACCGTTGAGGGTAGCGAGATGAAGCCATCGAAGCGTTATCCTGCACCTCCGTTCACCACATCGACCTTGCAGCAGGAGGCTGGTCGTAAGTACTCGATGTCGGTGTCGCAGACAATGTCTGTAGCGCAGAAGCTCTACGAGCGAGGTTTGATTACCTATATGCGTACCGACTCGGTAAACCTTTCGGACTTGGCTCTCAACTCTTGCAAGAAGGAGATTTGCGATATGTTTGGCGAGAAGTACTCATCACGCCGCAACTATACAACCAACAGCAAGGGTGCTCAGGAGGCTCACGAGGCTATCCGTCCTACCTATATCAACAACCACACAATCGAGGGTACTGCAGCCGAGAAGAAACTCTACGAGTTGATTTGGAAGCGCACTATCGCATCGCAGATGGTAGCGGCGGACATTAACCGCACAACCATCACAATCGATATGTCGGGCAGCAGCGAGAAGTTTGTTGCTACGGGTGAGGTTGTAACATTCGACGGTTTCTTGCGTCTCTACTCTGAGTCGCACGACGAGGAGCCTGCGGAGCAGAACGAGATGGCTATCTTGCCTGCATTGGCGGATGGCACACCGCTTTCGGCATACACTATCACCGCTACAGAGCGCCACTCTGTTCCGCCTATGCGTTTCAGCGAGCCTCTGCTCGTTAAGCGCTTGGAGGAGTTGGGTATCGGTCGTCCTTCGACCTATGCGCCAACAATCTCGACAATCATCACTCGTGGTTATGTCGAGAAGAGCAATAAGCCGGCACAGAAGCGCCAATATACACAGCTCACACTCAAGGGTGCGAACATCACCGAGAAGCTTGCGAGCGAGAACTACGGCGCCGAGAAGAATCGTTTGGCTCCAACCGATATAGGTATGGTTGTAAACGACTACTTGGAGCAGAACTTCGGTATCGTTATGGACTACAACTTCACGGCTAAGGTCGAGAAGGAGTTTGACCGCATTGCCGACGGCGAGCAGGGCTGGAATACGATGATTGGCGAGTTCTACGGCTCGTTCCACAACCTTGTGGATAAGGCTATCACAACCCAGGTTGAGAAGAATTCGCAGGTGCGCATCTTAGGTGTCGACCCGCAGTCGGGTCGTGCTGTGAAGGCTCGTATCGGTCGCTTTGGCCCTATGGTCGAGATCGAGAGCGAGGAGGGCGAGAAGCCACGCTTCGCATCGCTCAAGAAGGGACAGCTCATCGAGGCTATCACACTCGAGGAGGCGTTGGAGCTCTTTGCTCTTCCACGCACACTCGGCAAGTACGAGGAGCAGGATGTGATTGTCGGAATAGGTAAGTTTGGCTCGTATGTTCGCTATGGCAACAACTTCGCTTCGCTTACAAAGGCTGACGACCCATACACCTTGACATACGAGCGAGCTTTGGAGTTGATAGAGTCGCAGAAGCAGACCGCTACAGCGGCAGCTACGCCTATCAAGACTTTCGCAGAGGATGCCGATCTCTCGATTAAGAATGGTCGCTACGGTGCCTATATCGCCTACAAGGGCAAGAACTATCGCATCCCTCGTGGCAAGAAGGCCGAGTTGCTCTCGTACGAGGAGTGTTTGAATATCGTAAACAATACAAAGAAATAGAGTAATATGAAGAGATTTATCACTGCATTGTGTTTGTGCGTTGCGCTCGTTCTTTCGGCGTCGGCACAGGAGAAGGGTTATCAGTTTACCGATGGTAAGCTCGTTAAGACCACTTCGGTTAAGAATCAGTTCCGCAGCGGTACCTGCTGGTGCTTCTCGGCATTGTCGTTCATCGAGAACGAGATTTTGCGTGCTGGAGGCGAGGAGATGGACTTGTCGGAGATGTGGATTGTCCGCAATATCTACTTCGAGAAGGCTGTTAAGTATGTTCGCTTGCACGGCCACCTCAATATGGCTGTAGGTGGAGCATTCCACGACGTAACTAAGGGTATCGAGAAGTACGGTATCGTTCCGCAGGAGGTTTACGAGGGCCTTAACTATGGCACCGATAAGCCTGTGTTCGGCGAGATCGACGCTATCTTGAAGGCCTATGTCGAGGCTGTAGTGCAGAACAAGAATAAGAAGCTCACTACCGCTTGGAAGGATGGCTTGAATGCAATTCTCGACACCTACTTCGGTAAGATGCCTGAGAAGTTTACCTACAAGGGCAAGGAGTACACTCCGCACTCGTTTGCTGAGTCGTTGCCTGTGAAGATGTCGGACTACGTATTCGTAACTTCGTACACTCACCACCCATTCTACTCGCAGTATATCGTGGAGGTGCCAGACAACTGGATGTGGGAGACTGCTTACAATGTGCCACTCAATGAGTTGATGCAGATTGTAGACAACGCTCTCGAGAATAACTACTCACTCGGTTGGGCTGCAGACGTTTCGGAGAAGGGCTTCCACCGCACTAAGGCTATCGGTATCATCCCTGAGGATAATATCGAGAGTATGAGTGGCACCGAGGCTGAGCGTTGGGGTCGTCTTTCTGATCAGGAGCGTCAGAAGGAGCTCTACTCTTTCGACAAGCCTGTAAAGGAGAAGAAGATTACCCAGCAGATGCGTCAGGAGGCGTTCGACAACTACGAGAACACCGACGACCACGGTATGGTTATCATTGGTACTGCAACCGACCAGCTTGGCAACCCATTCTTCAAGGTTAAGAACTCTTGGGACGTACGCCCACCATACGATGGTTACTACTACTTCTCTCGTCCGTATGTAGAGTACAAGACTATGGAGATTATGGTTAATAAGAATGCCATTCCAAAGGCTATCCGCAAAAAGATGCTTTTATAGGGTATTTTCTGCGTTACGCTTGCTTTGCAAATGCTCACATACGCTCAAGTATGCTCCGCTTTGCAAAACTTTGCAAGCCTTGAAAATTCTCCTCTAAAAGACATTTTTAGAAGTTTAAGAGTGCTGCTGTAAGTGGCACTCTTTTTTGCCTTGTATTTCCCTCCTTAAAAGTTAAATTCCAAGGTGTGGCTTTTAATTCTTAATTTTTCATTTTTAATAAAAAAAGAGCTATTGTAGCATCGCCACAATAGCTCTTCTCTTTTATCGCTTCTCGCCGAAGTCGGTCTGTTGCTTTTCGACCTCTTTCAGGCGTTCGGCATTCTTTGCGCTCGCCTCACGTTCACGTGCTAAGTCGGCATCGCTCTTGGCTGTAGCGGTTGAGAACGACGACTCCGAGGCTGTAGGTAACAACTTCGCCTCGCTCTCCTTGTAGATCATCTTCTGTGTTGCAGGCTTGCTCTCGAACTCGAGAACGCCGCTTATAGGCATCTGTTCGCCCTCGAACAATACCGATGCCGTGATGCGAATCTTGCCCGCATTCAAGGTCGACTGTACCACGATAGGTGCTGTTCCCCACTTTACGGGTGCAGGGTTTGCCAACTCGCCCTCGCCACCGAGAATGCGACCTTCGCCCTCGATGTGGAACTTAATGTAGTAGTTGTTCAATCGCTTGATATTGCCCTCCTTGTCGGTAATTGCTGCCACTACGGTGGTAAAATCCGAGCCATTGGCCTCGAGGTCATTACCCTCGTTATCGAGCCACAACATAACCTTCGATGGTCGGCGTGCAGGACAAACTTTGTGTGTAGCCACTACCTCGCCATTCATCAAGCCCTCGGCCAAGAGATATACATCCTTCTGGCGCTTCAAGCGGCTCATCTCCTTGTCATCCATAAAGTTGTAGACATCCTTGAATGTGATGATAGGCGACGGCATACCATCGATATTCTTAGGCTTGCGATAGGTCCAAGTCTTGCCATCGGCGAGGTATGTGAGTCGCACCTCGTCGCAGTTCGAGTAGACGGTAACATCCTTTGGCGAGAATGGAGTCATCTCGTGAGCGATATAGACCATAGGGCCTGTCTCGTAGAGACGATTCTCCTGCTTGAGTGGTGGTCGTTGCGCCATAAACATATAGTACGAATACTTTGGCTGACGGAAGACGTCGGCTATACCGCCGTAGAACGGATCGGGATGATAGCCACGCTGGTGGTCGAATGAGTGCCACAAGCAACCGCCGACGTGGTCAGGGAATACTCTGTAGAGCACGTCGAGCGAGGTGTACTGATATGGTGGGTTGGCGTAGTGCTGAGCCTGAACGAGCATAGGAATTTCGCCCCAATTGCGAGCCACACGGCTTGGAGAGTTGTGCGAGTTCCAATCATCTACGCAGTCGCCAAATTCACGGGTGAAGTACGAAACATCGTCACGCAGATTGAGCTTCTTGTTGGCGTAGATACTGCCATTTCCAGCCTGCGGGTGGGTGTACTGAACAGGGTAGACCTCGTTCGACTTGGTGCGAGCCTCGACATCGTACGACGAGTAGGCACCCTTATACGGATGCTCCTCGGCTACGAGACGCAAGGCGTTGTCGGCAAACGACGCAGGGAAACGGGTCTCGTTCAGTGTCGGCTCCCAGAACCATACACAAGGGTGGTTGCGGTCACGGCGCACGAGGTTGCGGATATCATCGTAGATATACTGCTCGAACTGCGGCTCTTTGTTCCAGAACTGCCAGCCAGGGATGTTGTCGATAACGAAGAGTCCCAACTCGTCGCACGCATCCATAAATGCGGGGTCTTGCGGGCAGTGGGCGTTGCGGATAACACGCATACCGAGGTCTCGCAACTTCTTCGCATCACGCCAATGTGCCGAGTTTGCTACAGCATTACCCACTACAGCAAAGTCCTGATGGCGATTTGCGCCGATAAGAGGCTCGTCGTAGTGCTTGCCATTGAGGAAGAAACCAGCCTTGCCCTTGAACTCGATCGAGCGGATACCGATGCGACGACGGTAGCCATCCATCACCTTGCCATTCTGGTCGAGAATGCGCACATAGAGATTGTATAGGGTAGGGGTGTCGGGAGTCCAAAGCTCAGGCGACGAAACGGTTATCTTACGAGAGATGCTCACCGCAGAGCCATTCTTGATAGCGATGCGACTCTTCGATGTAGCGACAGTTTTGCCCTCTGCGCTCTGGAGCTCGTATGCCAAATAACCCTTGAACGGAGCCTTGCCTGCGTTGCGAAGGTGTGCTTTGAGCAGAACATCAGCCGAGGTGTCGCTAACCTTGTCGTAGGCAACAAAGAGACCTCCGCCAGCGGTTACATTCTCGTGGTTAGGGTCGGTAATAAATACCTTGTTGTGGGCTACCAACCAACAATCACGATAGATGCCACCAAAGTAGGTGTAGTCCAAAACTCGCTGTGGCTTGCCTGGAGGGAAGCTCTTGTCGTCGCTATTGTCCGACCATACGGCTACGATATTCTCGCCCTCCCAATTTACGGCATTTGTGATATCCACAACTACAGGCAGATAGCCACCGAAGTGCTCGGTGAGTTGCTTGCCATTGACGAATACTCGGCTCTTGCCCATAATCGCCTCGAAGTGGAGGAAGAGCTTCTTGCCCTTGAGCGCCTTGTCGAGCGAGAAGCGCTTGCGATACCACACTACACCCTGGTAGTTGATGCAACCACTCGCCTCGGTTGGCAGGTAGTCGATACCGTGAGGTAGCGACACTACGCCCCACTGCGAGTCGTCGAATACGGTGGCCTCGGCGCCAGCAACGTCGCCCTTGTGGAAGCGCCACGCAGGGTTCATCGAAAAGACCTCACGACCACTATTCTCGATGGCATAGAAGCCTGCGGTCGAGAATTTGGGTTGATAGTTTGCACTCGCCTCGACAAACGTAGCGAGCATCGCAAAGATTAGGATAGGTAAAATTTTTCTCATTTTATCTTTGGTTTTTAGTTATATCAGAAATTGTCATTTCTCTCGTCTATTCTATCGGCTCGGCATCCTCGATTTTAGCCTCACGCACAATGTTTGAAATCTCCTCTCGCAACGCCTTGGGGGTTACATTCTCACGAATTACGGTGAGATAGGAGTGGCGCACCTCTCGCTCTACTACCTCACGGGGTAACTCCTCGAAGTAGATGTCGTTCCAATGCTTCTTATTGAAGTGCCACGCAGGGGTTATGGCCGAGAGATACTCGTCACGCAACACGATAGCTCGGTCGGGGTTACACTTTACCGCTATGCGGGTGGTGTGCTCCAAGACGTAGCAGGCGAACATCCTTCCGCCCACCTTGTAGACAACGGCGTCGTCGCCGAAGGGCTGACACTCCTCGACCAATGGGAGTGAGAGTAGGTATTCTCGCAAATCGATGATATCCATACCTCAAAGGTAACAAAAAAAACGGAAAGCCCAAAGGGTTTTCCGTTTTATAGGCCGAAGATATCGTTCGATTTACTTCAAGTCAGCCAAAGCAGCCTTCGCAGCCTCAACATTTGCACCAGCAGTAACCTTCTGGAAGTACTCTACAGCCTTAGCCATAGCGTTCTTGTCGGTGTTGTTGCTTGCGTTGTACTTCTCGTTGTAAGCAGCTGCTACCAAGAAGTAGATAGCGCTCTTATCCTCCTCGTTAGTCTGTACATCAGCTGCGCTGTTGCCGAGTGCGATAACCTTTGCGAAATCCTTCTTGCCATTGTATGCCTCGATGCGAATCTTCTCAGCCAAAGCAGGGTTGCTTGCAACCAACTTGTCTGCCATTGCGATTACGCCGTCGAAGTCACCAGCCTGCTGCATACTTGCCACCTTGTTGTTGGTGTAGAGAGTCTTGTTAGCCTGAGCCTTTGCGATAGCCGCAGCGTACTTGTCAGCTGGCATCTTGCAAATCTTGTCGTAGATAGCCATACCCTCGTCGTACTTGCCCAACTCACAGTAGCTGGTTGCGAGGTTCAAAGCCATATCGGTGTTACGTGGGTTTGCAGCATAGCCCTTCTCGAATACTGCAGCAGCAGTAGCGTAGTCCTTTGCGTTGAACGCCTCGCCACCCTGTACCTGGTAAACCTTAGCGATGATAGTGTTTGCCTTCTGCTTTGCAGTAGTGTTGCCGTAGAGCTCAGCAGTCTCGGCAGCCTTTGTTAAGTACTCGAGAGCCTTGTCATAGTTCTTCTGCGAAGCAGCCGAAAGACCAACGCCCTGGTAGCAGGTTGGAAGGTACTTCTTTGCAGTAGCCACGCAGCTCAATACCTTTGGATCCTCCGAATCCATACCCTTGTCGATAACGGTCTCGAAGAGTGTGATTGCAGCGGTGTAGTTCTTGTTCTGGACTGCAGTAGCGCCCTCGTTGAACTTTGCGATAATCTCGCTCTGTGCCGAAGCAAAACCTACTGCGAGAAGTGCAAACATTGTTACAAATAATTTCTTCATAGTTTTTCTATTTTTTTTTGTTGTTAAAATTTCGCATTTCAGCTTGCAAAGGTATGAAACCTATCTCAATTTTGCAAAAAAATTGGTCATAAGTAGCTCACACTCTTCACGAAGTACTCCTGAAGTAACAACGGTTTTTGGGTGGAGCATATTGCCTGCGATAGTCGAAAAGCCTCGCTTGGCGTCGGATGCACCGTAAACGATGCGTCCGATTTGGCTCCACGCCAATGCTCCTGCACACATCGGGCACGGCTCGACGGTTACGTATAAAGTGCAGTCGTGGAGATATTTAACTCCGAGTGTTGAGGAGGCTGCCGTGATTGCCTGAATCTCGGCGGGTGCCGTAACATCGACCAAAGTCTCGACCAAATTGTGTCCACG
>JAFYQY010000113.1 GCA_017559685.1 Alistipes sp. | reverse complement strand
GTTGCATAGTCACGATAACCTACATAGATATCCTCCACGTAGTTGGTGTAGTCGATATTCTTTACGTCGTAAATCTTACCCACCTCCGAGATGTTGAAACGAGACTGGTTAAGACCATTCTCAGGTACATTTCGAGGGAAGTCCTTCGCCGAACGAACATCGTCATAGTTGATAGGGAAGGTTGTTGGGAGGTGACCGCTTGGCGACACCTTGCCGAGCAATACATCGGCAACCGAATTACCACCCTCCTGACCAGGCATCCAGCAAACGAGAATGGCGTCGGCCTTATCACGCCACGAAGCGATCTCCATTGGCGAGCAGATGTTCAAAATCACGATAACCTTTTTGCCTACCTTGTGGAACTCACGGCTTACGGCAGTAAGCAAAGCCTCCTCATCTGGGCAGAGCAAGAAATCACGCTCGACGAAGCGATCGAATGCCTCGGCCGAATTGCGACCGATGGTTACAATTGCCACCTCGGCATCAGACTCTGCTGCCTTGATGATATCGTCGTGTGGACGCTGTAACTCGTTAGGACGCAAGTCGTAAACATACCACTTGCGCAACGCCTTCTGTGGTGCAAGACGCTTCTTCTCGGCAGCGATATGCTTGGTGTAGGCAGCATCCAACTCCTTGTTCAGCTCGAAACCGTTGTTAATTAAACCTTCACGCAAATCGACAACATAAGGACGGTTTACGTCGCCCGAGCCCTTGCCACCTGCGATGAAATTGTAAGATGTAGAACCGAAAAGAGCCACCTTCTTACCCTTGAGTGGGAGCGACATCTCGTTATTCTTCAACAGTACGAATCCCTCCGATGCAACCTCACGGGTGAGCTTTGCGTGTGCCTCCATATCGGGCTTGTTCGAGAATTTGTAGCCCTGGAAACGAGGTGAGCGAACTACCAATTCGAGAATGCGCTTAACGCAAATGTCGAGGTCAGCCTCAGCGAGTTTGCCCGACTTAACGGCTGCAACAATCTCCTCGTATTGAGCATAGCTTCCAGGCATAAGGAGGTCATTGCCGGCAGCGATTTGAGCCGCAGCATCGTAGCCACCGCCCCAGTCGGTCATAACCAGACCTTCGAAGCCCCACTCCTCTCGCAAGATAGTCTCCAAAAGACCTGGATCCTCCGATGCGTGGCGACCATTTATATAGTTGTATGAGGTCATAATTGTCCACGGTTGCGACTCCTTGACAGCAATCTCGAAGTTGCGCAAATATATCTCTCGCAAAGCACGCATCGAGAGACGAGAATCGTTTGCCAATCGGTTGATTTCCTGGTTGTTAACAGCAAAGTGCTTGAGCGATGTTCCTACGCCGTGGCTCTCCACTCCGTTGATCATTGCCGCCGCAGTTTTACCCGCCAAAAGAGGGTCTTCTGAGTAGTACTCGAAGTTGCGTCCGCAGAGTGGATTTCGCATAATGTTCACGCCTGGTGCGAGCAGTACATCAACGCCATACTCCTTCACCTCCTGACCTATCGCCTCACCCACATTGTAGATGAGGTCGTTGTTCCAAGTCGATGCGAGGTGAATACCTACAGGAAAACCTGTACAGTAGTAGGTCTGGGTGTCGCCCTCTCGCTTAGGAGCGATGCGCAATCCTGCAGGGCCGTCAGCGGTAACTACGGGCGGAATGCCGAGTCGCTCGATGGGGTAGGTTGTGCCCGCTGCACCTGGAACGATGTTGCGAGTGTAGCCTACCTCGCCTGCAGCCTCCTTGTTGCCTTTGAGACGTGCGCCGACTACAAGGTGAGCCTTCTCCTCGAGAGTGAGTTCCTTGATGATTTTGTCGATGTTTTTCGGTGTGAGTTGAGGTTGTGCAACAACCGCTGTCACCGCCAAGATTGTTGCAAAGCAACAAAGTGTAAGTTTTTTCATCGGTACGAAATTTTTAGTGTTTATTTTTCACAAAGTTAGCAAATTTTAGTGAATAGTCGCAAAATATCTCCTAAAAAGCCCATTGTGGCCAATAATTATCGCCTTTGAATTGCCAAATCTCAATTAGATTTGTATATTTGCACCTTGTATGCTCGTGCGCATACGCAAATGATGCGTATATGTGGGTGCGAGACGAAACGAAAAACGGAGAAGATATGCTCGAAAAACTTGCAAAGCAGACGGCAATATATGGTATCAGCACTATACTCGGCAGAATGTTGAGTTACCTGCTGACGCCCTTCTATACCCGTATCTTTGGTGTCGAGTCGTACGGCATAATCACCGATGTCTACGCCTTGATTCCGTTTGCCCTTGTGGTGCTCACTATGGGTATGGAGTCGAGCTACTTCCGCTTTGCGGCTAAGGCCGAAGCCGAGGGTGGCGATGTGGCGCAGAGCAAACGCAAACTCTTTGCAACGACGTGGGGTGTAACTTCGTTGGCGTCGCTCTTGTTCTTTGCGGTGGTGGCTATCTTCCGCAACGAGGCGTCGGCGTTGATGGGTGCCGACTATGTGCAAAATCCACTCTATGTAGTCTCTGTAGCAGCCATTGTGATGATGGATGTTATGGCCTGCATCCCGTTTGCACGCTTGCGTGAGCAGGGTAAGGCGATGACCTTCGTGCTGCTCAAACTCTTCAATATCATCCTGCAGGTGGGTCTTGCATTTGCCTTCTGGGGTGTCGGACTCTTCGAGAGCGACTTTGGTGTTGGCTGGGCATTTGTTGCGAACTTGTTGGCAAGTGTGGTTACGCTTGTGGCGGTGCTTGTGGCATCGGGGCGTATAAGCCTGCGAATTGATAAGGCGTTGCTACTTGTGATTTTTGCCTACTCGTTGCCGCTTTTGTTGTCGGGTATTGCAGGCACGGCGAATGAGTTTATCGACCGCCAACTTATCAAGTACCTCGTGCCCGAGGAGTCGATGGCGCAACTCGGCATCTACGGAGCAATTACCAAGATTGCCGTTGTGATGACACTCTTTACGCAGATGTATCGCTTGGCTGCTGAGCCGTTCTTCTTGGCAAACTACCGCAAGGAGGAGTTCGTGGCGATGAACGCTGCGGCATTGAAGTACTTCGTGATGGTATCGATGTTTATCTTCCTCGGCATTGCCCTCTATCGTGACGTATTTGCGCTGATTGTGGGACGAGATTTCCGTGAGGGAATACACATCTTGCCGGTGGTGCTCGGAGCAAATATCCTGAGTGGCGTTTGGCTCAACCTCTCGTTCTGGTATAAGCGTGAGGAGAAGACGAAGTTCGCCTTGTGGATAACCCTTACGGGCTTGGTTGCATCGGTTGGTTTCGGATTTTTGCTGATACCGCAGTTGGGCTACTACGGAGCCGCTTGGAGCCGCTTTGCTGCCGAGGTTGTGATGGTGGCAGTAAGCATTGTGTTGAATAGAATTTTCTATCCTACGCCATATCAGTTTGGTCGTATGGCCGAGTATATCGCATTGGCGTTGGCGATATTCTTCGTGTCGGAGTGGGTGGAGTTGCCAAACGAACTTTTGCACTATACGCTTTCGACCCTGTTTATCGTTCTCTATTTGGCCTACGCAGTATGGCGTGAGAAGATAGATGTCGTAGCGATGTTAAAACATTTTTTGAGGAGGGGTAAACGATGAAGTTTTGCGATGTAAAGGGACATACCGAACTTAAACGACGACTTGCTGCGGGTATTGACGGCGGTCGTATCAGTCACGCACAGCTCTTTGTGGGTGCCGCAGGCTCGGGAACGCTCGCCTTGGCTTTGGCCTATACGCAGTATCTCCACTGCACCAATCGTCGCAATGGCGACTCGTGTGGAGAGTGTCCGTCGTGCCGTCAGATCGAGAAGTTGGCGCACCCCGACCTCCACTTGGTGTTCCCTGTGAACAAGCAGGGCAAGAAGCCAACTAATGGCTTGGTTGCAACCGACTTTATAAACGAGTTTCGTTCGCTATTCGAGCGTACGGGCGGTTACTTCTCGGCGCAGCAGTGGTACGACACCCTCGATTTGGGTAAGACCTTGAAGGGTGCTATCGCAGTGCGTGAGGCGGAGGAGATAATTCGCAAACTCTCGTTCAAGTCGTTTGCATCGAAGTACAAGACTATGCTTATATGGTTGCCCGAGACGATGAACGAAAGGGCTGCCAATATGATATTGAAAATCTTGGAGGAGCCGTGGGAGGATACGATTTTTATCCTCGTGGCGGAGCATACCGACAAGATACTCGGTACGATTCTCTCCCGTACGCAGGAGGTGAGTGTGCCACGTCTCTCGAACGAGGATTTGATTGACGAGATTCGCAAGAGTGGCATTACCGACGAGGCGGAGGTGCGCAATATGGCACGCCTTTCGTGTGGCGATTTGTTGTTGCTGAGACAGATTCTCTCGGGCGACGAGGATGAGATTCGAAACGAGAATTTCAACCTTTTCCGCACGATGATGCGCCACTGTTACCTCAATAAGCACCTCGAGTTGTTGAATTGGGCTGACGAGGTTGCTGCGCTCTCTCGTGAGCGACAGATGGGCTTGATGGCTGACTTCGCACGCTTGTTGCGTGAGGCGTACATTACCCACGCAGGTGTGAAGGAGGCTTCATACCTGTGGGGCGAGGAGGCGGACTTCTGCTCGAAGTTCTCGCCATATATCGGCTCGGAGAATATCGAGGCGATCGTCGAGTTGCTGGAGGAGGCGTTGCGACGATTGCGACAGAATGGCGACCCACGCATTGTATTCTCGTACTTTGCGTTGGCTACGAGTCGATACATAAACTTTGGAAAGTGATGCACCGAGCGATAGTATTGGCGGGAGGTAACGTCGGCAATGTTGCCGAGCGCTTTGTCGAGGCGGAGCGACTGCTCTCGGAGCGAGGTGTTCGGGTTGTTGCAAGGTCGCAGAACTACGAGAGTAGAGCGTGGGGCTTCGAGAGCGAGCTGCTCTTTGTGAACTCGGCTTGGGAGGTGGCGACTGCACTCGAAGCGGAGGCTTTGCTCGATGCGTTGCAGGAGGTCGAAAATCTGTTGGGACGCAACCGTGAGGAGGAGCAGAAGATAAAGGCGGAGAGTGGCGAGCGTTACTGCTCGAGAACGTTGGACTTGGATATCCTCTTCTACGACGAGAAGCATATCTCGACCGAGCGATTGAAGGTGCCCCATCCGCTGATTATGGAGCGAGAATTTGTGAAGGTGCCATTGTGCGAACTGTTGCAGTGCAACGAGGCGCAGTTGGGCGAAAAGATAGAGAAGATTTATGGTTAAGAGTTTACGAAATATGGTGGTTGTAGCGGTGGCTATGCTCTCCTTGACGGGTTGTTTCAAGAAAGTGACTACCGATACCACTTTGCGAATAAAGACCCTCGTTGAGAAGGTGTCGGGTGAGGGAACTGTGGCAGCAGAAGGATGCTTCGCCTACCTCTACTACACCGAGAAGGAGGATTGGACTGTTGTGTCGTACGAGGATGCCGCAGCCAAGACTATTACCAACACCGAGACAGGCGATAAACTCTCGGAGCCTGATGCCGAGAGTGAGATTTTTACCTCGGAGGAGTTCTCGAACAGCTACCTTTCGCTCTTTCAAGATAGAGCACCCGCATTGGTAGTGGTGGTATATCCCGAGGCTAAGATGTACGCCTACATATACCGCAAGGCCGAGGCGGAGAATTTGTCATACACCTACCTTACCCTCATCTTCCACAAGTGGAAGACGGGAACATACTACGAAGGCTCGAAGGATGGGTATAGATGGACTGTTGTGGCTCCCGAGGCGACAGCAAACGAATAGATAGAGAAGAATGATGACTAAAAATTGCAAAATATTTCTGCGCTTAGTGGTAGTGTTCGTTTTCGGAGGAGCACTCTTTATGCGTTGTGCCAATATTATGACACCCGAAGGAGGCCCGAAGGATACCATTCCGCCGGTGATTGTGAAGCTCGACCCCGATAACTTCGCCACAAACTTCAAGGCGAAGAAGATATATATCGAGTTCAACGAGTTTGTGCAGATTAAGGATCAGAACAAGGAGATGTTCGTCTCGCCAGCAATGAAGAAGTTGCCGTTGTTGACCACTCGAGGCAAGGGTATCGTCATCACTATTCGTGACACCTTGAAGGAGAATACCACCTACGCAATCGACCTCGGCTCAGCCATTCGAGATAACAACGAGGGCAATCCACTCAACGCTATGCGTTACGTCTTCTCGACGGGAGATAAGGTCGATTCTATGATGTGCTCGGGCTACACCGCCGACTCGTATAAGGCCGACAGCGTAAGCCGAACATTTATCTGGTTCTATATTGCCGACTCTCTGCCAAAGACGCCTGGCTACGACTCTACGATTTTCAATCGCAAGCCCGATGTTATTGCACGAGCACAGAATAACGGTATCTTCATTGCGCAGAACCTCAAGCCTGTGAACTACCGCATCTACGCCATCGGCGACAAGAACGACAATCAGCTCTACGAGGCGGGCACCGATATGGTAGGTCTGCTCGATACGGTCTACAACCCTGCTAAGATGCCTGAGTTTGCTATCTGGTTCGACTCGTTGCGTATGTATCCGAGTGCCGAGCCACAGCTCTACTTCAGAATGTTTACCGACAAGGCCTTCGTGAATCAGCGACTGGTCGACGCACAGCGCCCCGAGCAGAAGAAGGCGATGCTCTACTTCAATTCGGACTATCCTCGCATCGACTCGTTGGAGTTTGATAATATCCCGAGCGACAAAATCTTGATTGACCCTCAAACCAATGGTCGTGATACGGTGGCGTTGTGGTTTAATGTTCCTGCCGAGCAGTTGCCCGACACGATTAAGGGTAAGATTGTCTACTACCGTCACGACTCGTTGCGTCAGCTCTCCAAAACCCGTGAGCCGTTGAAGCTCGCTTGGAAGTTGGTCGAGACCAAAGAGCAGGAGAAGGAGCGTCTGCGCCTCGAGAAGGAGAAAGAGAAGGCAAAGGCCGAGGGCAAGGAGTACAAAGATCCGAATGCGAAGAATCCGTTTGGACTCAAGATTTCGGCGGGCAAGGAGATAAACCCCGAGAAGGGTTTTGATATAACTTTCGGTACTCCTGCGGTTAAGTTGGACACTACGGCGATGGAGATTGCTGTCGTAGACGAGAATAAAAAGACGACACCTATCAAGTGGCGACTTGAGCGTGACACGTTGAATATGTGTCGTTGGCAGGTCAAGGCCGACTGGAAGGAGAAGACCAACTATCGTCTCTATATCCCTAAGCAGTCGGTTACCGACGTTATGGGCTACGAGAACGACTCTACAGTGGTGGAGTTTGCCACCTACGACCCCGAGAAGTTTGCCACCGTATCGTTGAATGTTCAGGGCGACGGCAACAACCGCTATATCCTACTTCTGACCGACTCTTCGGGTAAGACTTTGCAGGAGTTGAAGAGTGTAACGACGGGCAAGTACCGCTTCAACTACGTTAGTCCAGGCGAGATACGTCTGCGTATTATCGAGGATAAGAATGGCAATGGCAAGTGGGATGCGGGCGACGTTATCGCAGGCTTGCAACCCGAGCGTGCCGAGGCCTACTTCAACGAGCGTGATGAGGATCTCTTCACCACGAAGATGAATTGGGATTTCGAGATCAATATCGATATGCGCAAAGTCTTTATGCCGATGACTATGGAGAACTTGGTGAAGATGCTCGACGATAAGGAGGAGTCTCGCCTGAAGAAGCTCTACGAGGAGTGGCAGAAGAAGCACGAAGAGAATAAGGGCAAGAAACACCAGCACGAACAGCAGAGTAGTGGTGGCGGTATGGGCATCGGCGGTATGGCAGGTGGTCTGAGAAATGCAACAAGCACTTTCAAATAACGAAGTAAGATGAAGAGATTAGTAAAGATATTAACCCTTGCATTCCTTCTCTCGTTAGCTATATCCTACGAGAGTTCGGCGCAGCACACTTTGGCTCTGACGGGAGGTTCGGGCTTCGCTACGGCACGCCCATATCCTGCACAGGAGACGAAGCCTATCTGGGGCACCTATCAGGCGGGTATCTCGTGGCGCTACTACTCGATGCCACGCTTTATTGCCTGCTTCGGTATTGATGTCGAGTTATTGCAACGAGGCTTCTCGTTTGCCCCTTACCCCTATCTCTACGAGAATAAGAAGGATTATAAATACTACACTCGCACCATAAACTCGATTATGGTACCTATAGTGTGGCAACCACACGCCTACCTCTTCAAGAAGCATCTGCGAGTCTATTTGGAGGCGGCGCCGACCTTCTCGTTCAACTTTGCGTCGAAGTTCCACAACGAGGAGAAGTATAGTATCAAGATTGACGGCTCGGTACCTGCGCCTGTGAGTGGCAAGTATGAGTTCCGTGCCGAGCGAGACAACCGCTTCTCGTACGGTTTGCGAGGTGGTGCGGGCTTCGACCTTATATTTGGGCAGTTCGAGTTCGGAGTGCGAGCAATGTACGACTTCGGATATTCGGATATCCTGCGAAATAGAAATAAATACTACGATAACCTCCTCGACTCGGAGCTCAAGCCAGGTGAAAACCCATTCTACTATACGCCATTGCGCTCGCCACTCGACAACTTGACTGTGTCGGTTAAGTTGGGTTTCCGCATCGGCAAAGAGGGCTTCCAGGAGTGGTATTGGAAGAAACCAGCCTTCCCGAAGAATAAAGAGGTGTTTAAGTATACATTTTAAGGCTTTTAGCTCTTGGCCATTAGCCATTAGCTAAAATAGAGCAGCAAAAAATAGATAATAATAAATAGCCAATAGCTAAAGGCTAATAGAAAACAGAACAGAGTATGGAAAATACACGTCAAGAGAAGATTGCAAAACAGATTCAGCGTGATATCGCTGAGATTTTTCAGCGTGACATCGCAGAGTCGTTGCGTGGAACACTCGTTACGGTAACTGCCGTTCGTGTGTCGCCCGATTTGGGCTATGCTAAGGTCTACGTTAGCGTATTCCCATTCGAGAAGGCGCAGGCTACACTCGAGGTTATCGAGCAGCAGAATCGCCTTATCCGAGGCGCACTCGGTCGCCGTATGCGCTTCCAGGTAAAGGTTATTCCCGAGTTGCAGTTCTTTATCGACGACTCGTTGGAGTATATCGAGAATATCGACTCGCTTCTTAAGAAGTAGAGCCTCGAGTGTAACCCCGAGCTATGCAGTGGAGATTTGCCATAAAGTACCTTACATCACGTAAGTCGCACTCGGTGATAAACGTTATCGCTACGGTCAGCTTGCTGGCTGTGGTGGTGCCTGTTGCCGCTATGGTGATACTGCTCTCGGTGTTCAACGGCTTCGAGTCGTTGGTGCGTGACCTCTACAAGGTGGTCGATGCCGATATCGAGATTACTGCTCGTGGCGGACTCTCGAGTAGCGACGATGAACTGCGCCAAAAGATTGTAGGCGTTGAGGGTGTTGAGGCTATGTCGCTCGTTATCGAGCGTCAGGCGTTACTATCTCACAGAGACAATAGGGTGGCGGTGCGTCTGCGAGGTGTCGATGAGGAGTACAATAAGGTTGTGCCTATCGAGGAGTTTCCCTCGGTGGGTAATGCCGTAGTTAGCTGGGACGATGAGGACTACCTGATGGTTGGCGGAGCGCTCGCCTACGAGTTGGGCGTTAATATGGTGATGCCCGAGGCTATTGAGGTCTACTCGCTCGGTGGTGGTCATATAGGCTCGATTTTGCCGACCTTTGCTATGCACAACACGCCGCTTACCGTAAGCGGAATATTTGTCGTTGACCAACAATATAGCTCGTCGTTTGCGATGACCTCGTTGCGAGCTGCGAAGAGCATCTTCGGAGTGGACGATGTTGCCGATATGGCTCTTGTGAAGGTGGCGAATGGCGCTTCGCACGAGAAGGTGGCTGATAGGTTGCGCCAAGCATTGGGCGAGGGGTATAAAGTGACGCTCCGAGAGGAGAAGAACGAGGGCTTCTACGCCATAATGCGATACGAGAAGTGGACAATATTCTTCGTCTCGTTGCTAGTGCTGATGATTGCCTCGCTGTCGATTATCGGAACTGTGATAATGCTTGTGCTCGAGAAACGTAACGAGCGTACAACGCTCCTCTCGATTGGAGCCGACAACGCCTTTATTCGAGGCATCTTCGTGCGTGAGGGCTTGCTTATTTCGGGTATCGGCGGAGCGATAGGCTTGGTGTTGGGTGTAGGTGTGACCTTGGCGCAACAATACTTTGGCTTTGTGAAGATGCCGAGTGGCAATTTCCTTGTGGAGAACTATCCTGTAGAGTTGCAGGTGTGGGATTTATTGATGATTTTTGTGGTGTTTGTGGCGGTGGCGCTCGGTGTCTCCATCGTGGCAACCTCGACAATGATAAAGAGAGAAAAAAGATGTTAAAAAGGAGTCTATATATACTGCTTCTGGTGGTAACGCTCGGAATGACAGGGTGTAAGGAGAGGGTTATTATTCCCGATGATACCCTTGCCGATATTTTTCACGACGCATTTCTCGTAAATGCCTATATCGGCGAGGAGCGCATCAATATCGATTCGTTGAAGGTTTACGAGCCGATATTCCAGCGCTATGGCTACACTACCGACGACGTTATCTATACGGTAGGAAACTTCTCTCGCCGAAAGAGCGTGCGTCTCGGCTCGGTGGTTGAGCGAGCTATCACTCGCTTGGAGCGTGAGCACAAGGAGTACGACAAACGAGTTATTATTCTCGATACCATTCGCAGTGTGGCGTTGCGAGTATCTAAGCGCAAGATATATGACGATACCCTTATTGTTGCCAAGAAGCGTGCCGACTCGACAAAACTGCGTATCGAGATTACCCCAGCACCTCGTGGCGAGTATATGATTGCCTACAACTACAAGTGCGAGGACGATCTTGAGAAGTATCCTCGTAGTGCCGAGTTCTTCTTTACCGACGAGAACGGATACAAGAAGAGTCGCACGATGGTGACACTGCGCAGTAACGGTGTGGTCAACAGAACGCTCGTAGCTCGTGAGGATAGCCGCAACCTGGTGCTCAACCTCGGTCAATATACCGATTTGGACAAGGCCTACAAAGATGCGAAAGGCAAGAAGGGTAAGAAGAATAAAAAACGCCTTCCGCCAAAGCTCCAAAGCCTCGAAATCACAAATCTCAAAGTTTATCATAAGCTCAACGAGACCGATGCGGTGGACTCGCTCTTTGGTCAATATGTTGATGTAAAGATTTTTGTCGATGGATTTCTCATTAAGAAAGATAGCCTCGCACTATCTGCTGACTCCACAAGGGTTTCAACCCCGACCCCTCCTATCGATTAAGTGCTATGCCGACGGCTCGCACGAGGTTGTGGCGGTAGAGCAGTACGACGGTGGACTCGACTCGATGGCGGGCGTGGAGTTCCATTCGGGTGTGCTCTGTGCAGGCTTTGTGAATGCCCATTCCCACCTCGAACTTGCCTATCTGCAGAGTGCCATCGAGCCACGTGGAGGTTTCGCAACCTTTGCCGAGAGTATGGGCAAGGTGCGTGGCAACTTCTCGGAGGAGGAGCAGCTCGCCGCTATTGCCGAGGCCGATAAGGCGATGTGGGCAGAGGGCGTCGATGCTGTTGGCGATATCGTAAACGGCGAAACCTCATTCGCCACAAAGGCGACAAGCAAAATCTACTATCACAACTTTTTGGAGGTGTTCGGCTTGCGAGAGTGCAATTTGGAGCGCCAGCGCAAGTCGTTGAGATATCCCAACACCTCGCTTACGCCCCACTCGACCTACTCGGTGCAGGATGCGCCATTCAGGGAGATGTGCGGTAGCGATACCGACAAACCTCTCTCAATACATTTTCTTGAGACCCCTGACGAGGCGTCGCTCTATTCGGGCGAAGGCTCACTCAGCGAGTGGTACAAGAGGGTGGGCTTCGAGTGCGATTTTCTGCATTACGCTTCGCCCGCACGACGAATTGTAGAGTCTACACCAAAGGAGAGACGTGTGATGCTGGTGCACAACTGCGCCATCTCGCAATACGACATCGAGACTATCACGAATCACTTCTCGACTCCTGTGTCGTGGGTGTTGTGTCCACGCTCGAACAGCTATATCTCGGGACTTGAGCCTCGTAGCGTGGAGTTGTTGCGCTCAGCGGATACTAATATAAATATATGTATAGGTACCGACTCGCTCGCTTCGAATTGGTCGTTGTCGATGGTCGAGGAGCTGAAGGTGTTCCGCAATATCCCACTTGCCGAGCTGTTGCAGTGGGCAACCATCAACGGCGCCAAGGCTCTCGGCATAGAGGATAAGTATGGCACACTCGAGGTGGGAAAACGAAGTGGTGTGGTAAATATTACGGGCGTCGATTTGACGACGTTTACCCTTACGCCCGAGACGAAGGCGAAGAGAATATTATAAGAAAAAAGAGCCGAGAGAAATCTCGGCTCTTATCGTTTTATTTTGTCTTGTAGCTACACTTGTACTGTCCTTTGGCAAGCTTCAGAATCTTGCTCTTGAGCAGGTTGCGACGCAAAGGCGAAAGGTGGTCGGTGAATACCTTACCCTCCAAGTGGTCGTACTCGTGCTGAATTACACGAGCAGGGTAGCCCGAAAACTCCTCGTCGTGCTCCACGAAGTTCTCGTCGAGGTAGCGCATACGAATCGCTACGGGACGCACCACATTTTCGTGGATGCCAGGGATCGAGAGACAGCCCTCCTCGAAGTGCGAAGTCTGCTCCGACACCTCATAAATCTCGGCATTTACAAACACCTTGCGGAAATCTGCCAACTCGGGTACCTCCTCTGCCCACGGAGTGCAATCCACGATGAAGAGGCGGATGTTCTTACCAATCTGCGGAGCCGCCAAACCAACACCGCTCGCCTCGCCAAGAGTGATCCACATATCGTCTACCAACTTCTTGAAGTCGGGATACGAAGCGTCGATATTCTCGCTCGCCTTGCGCAAAGTAGGATTGCCGTAAATGACTATCGGATAGATCATATTCAAAATTGTTTTATGAGGCTTTTGCCTCGTTATGCTCGGTTGTCAAATGCTCACATACACCTAAGTATGCTCCGCTTTGCCAACCATCGTAAGCCTTGCAAAATCTCTCCTAAAGCAATTTTGTGCAGGCTTTTAATTATCAATTAAAACTTTGTCGAGTCCATATACGACTGCAAAATTATCGTCGCTGCGACCTTGTCGACTAACGCCTTATCTCGGCGAGCCATCTTGCCGATGCCGCTCTCTCGAATTGTGCGCTGTGCCATCACCGAGGTAAATCGCTCGTCGTATAGAACGATCTCCTTGTCGGGGAAATTGTGGCGTAGGCGACCTACCAATGGCTCGATGTAGCGCATTGTCTCGCTCTTCTCGCCATTCATCTGCGAAGGCTTGCCTACGACAATCGTCGTAACACTCTCTTTGGCGCAGTAGTCGGCGATATATCGTTCCAACTGCTTGGTCTCGACTGTCTCGAGCGCACCGGCAATAATCTGCAACGGATCGCTAACCGCCAAACCTGTGCGCTTAACGCCATAGTCTATTGCCAAGATACGCCCCATAAAGTCTCTGTCTTACTTCAACTTCTTGTACAACTCACGGAACGAAGTCTCCTTCTCAACCATAGCGTAGAGGTCGCTGATAGCGATACGCTCCTGCTGCATCGAGTCACGGTGACGAACGGTTACGGTGTTGTCCTCCAAAGTCTGGTGGTCAACGGTTACGCAGAATGGAGTACCTACTGCATCCTGACGGCGGTAACGCTTACCAATTGAGTCCTTCTCGTCGTATGCTACGTTGAAATCGAACTTCAAGCTGTCGATAATCTCACGAGCCTTCTCTGGGAGACCATCCTTCTTAACGAGTGGCATAACTGCAACCTTGGTTGGAGCCAAGCAAGCAGGGATGCGCAATACTACACG
>JAFYQY010000112.1 GCA_017559685.1 Alistipes sp. | reverse complement strand
GCCGTGTGCAAGGTCGGTAACATCGCCGAAGGTCATACCGAAGCGCAAATCTGGCTTATCAGAACCATACTTCTCCATAGCCTCGATCCAAGGCATACGGCGGAATGGCTCCGAGAACTCGATATCCATAACCTCCTTGAACATATAGCGTGCCCAACGCTCGAAGATCTCGAGTACATCCTCCTGCTCCACGAACGACATCTCGCAGTCGATCTGTGTGAACTCTGGCTGACGGTCGGCACGAAGATCCTCATCGCGGAAGCAGCGAACGATCTGGAAGTAGCGGTCGTAGCCCGCAACCATAAGCAACTGCTTGAGGGTCTGGGGCGACTGTGGCAAGGCGTAGAACTGGTTAGGGTTCATTCGTGATGGCACGATAAAGTCGCGAGCACCCTCAGGAGTAGACTTGATGAGGTAAGGTGTTTCGATCTCGAGGAAGCCCTCCTTGTCGAGGAACTGGCGTACGGCCTGAGCCATACGGTGACGCAAGATCATAGCACGCTGCAATGGTGGACGGCGAAGGTCCAAGTAGCGATACTTCATACGGAGGTCATCACCGCCATCCGACTCCTCCTCGATGGTGAATGGAGGTGTCACAGCACGATTCAAAATCTTGAGCTCCGAAGCCGAGATCTCGATGTAGCCAGTAGCAATCTTAGCATTCTTCGACGAACGCTCGATAACGGTACCTGTAACCTGTAAAACATATTCACGACCAACCTCTGCAGCCACAGCCTTAACAGCCTCTGACGAGTGCTCCTCGACAGTAATCTGTGTGATGCCATAGCGGTCACGGAGGTCGATAAAGGCCATAGCACCGAGGTTACGCACCTTCTGCACCCATCCTGAGAGGGTCACCTGCTGGCCTACATTTTCGATGCGGAGTTCACCGCAATTGTGTGTTCTGTACATTGTATATATGTTTGAATTTCGTGTATTCCCAAGTTTTTTGTAACTTTGTAACCCACAAAGGTAATAATTTTTCAAGTAATATAGGCAAAGTAATGGGCGAAAAAATTAAGATGTCGCGAGAGCAGGATGAAAAATATATGCGTCAGGCACTAAATGAGGCCGAGCGAGCGTTGTCTAAACGAGAGGTTCCCATTGGTGCAGTGGTAGTTGCGGGTGATAGGGTCATCGGCCGAGGACACAACCTTGTCGAGACGCTGATGGATGCTACGGCCCACGCCGAGATGCAGGCAATCACGGCGGCAATGTCGACCCTCGGGGGCAAGTATCTCACGGAGTGTACGTTGTATGTTACGGTCGAGCCCTGTGTGATGTGTGGCGGAGCTCTTGCCTGGAGCCAGGTGGGGCGTGTGGTCTATGGTGCTGCCGACCCTAAGCGTGGCTACTCGACCTTCTCAGAACGTATTATGCACCCTAAGACCGTGGTTGTAAAGGGCGTTCTCGAGGCGGAGTGTGAGCAACTTATGCGACGTTTTTTTGCTGATTTGCGTAAATAAGGGCCTAAAAATATGTGTATCACAGAAAAATGTTTTAAATTTGCAGATGTTTTCGGCCCTAAAAGCCGTAGCGAGAAGGAAAAACTAAAACTAAATAATACAAATTTAACTATGAAAAAACTTGTTTTGACCGTTGTTGCCCTCTTGGGTGCAACCACACTCTTCGCTCAGACCGATATCGTGGCAACATTCCAGCAGGGTGCTGCTAACGCTAAGGCAGGTAACCTCGAGGAGGCTATCGAGCAGCTCAACACAGTTATCGACGAGTACTACAACCTCGACGAGCCAGATGCAAACCAGGAGAAGGCTTTCGCTATGGCTAAGAACTATATCGTGAAGTGCTACAATATGCTTGGTGGCCGTGCTTACAACGCTAAAGACTACGACACTGCTGTTGGCTACTTCTCTCAGGCTGCTGACAACGCTGAGTTGTTCGACAACACAACTGAGGCTAACAAGAATCGCGAGTTCGTTGGTAAGTGCTACGAGGCTAAGGGTGCAACTGCCTTCAACTCAGGTGACTATACAACAGCTATCGAGGTGTTCTCAAAGGGTTACGCTGCAGATAAGTACAACACTGCAATGGCTTTGAACCTCGCCGAGAGCTACTTCAAGAGCGATATGTATCAGGAGGGTATGCGTGTGGCTTCTGAGATCGCTGCACTCAACCCAGATAAGTTTGGTGAGGCTGTAGCTGAGGCTCACTCAAAGATGAATATGTATACCAACAACGAGGTTGCTAAGCTTCAGATGGCTAACGACTACGATGGTATCATCGCAATGGCAGAGCAGCTCCCTGACGCAGCAATGGCTCAGAAGGTTATTATGCAGGCTTACTACGGTAAGAAGGACTTCTCTAAGATGATTGAGCTCGCTCCAGCAGCTCTCGAGGCCCAGACAACTGAGGAGGGTCGTAGCGATATTAACTACTTGCTCGGTGTAGCTTACAACGAGAAGGAGATGTTCGATCAGGCTATCGCAGCTATGAAGAAGGTTACTGCTGGTAACAACGTAGCTAACGCACAGGCGGTTATCGCAGCTCTTACAGCTCCAGCTAAGTAATTGGTGCTCATATAAAAAAACTATGGGTAGTCGCTTGTGCGGCTACCCATAGTTTTTTTTGTGTTTGTCGTTCTACATAATTGCCTCAGGGCCCTCGTACCACATTCTTAGTGTTGACTTCATCGTGCCGTCAACGTTGTAGATCACCTCGCCATTCTCGTAAACCTCGTAGAGCTGTATGATATATACATCCTGGAGGTTAATCTGGAAATAACCCTTTGGGATTAGAAGGCCACCATAGTGCAGGCCATCCTCAAAGTCTACACGCACAATGGCGTCGATATTCTCGGTTGCGGGGGTGAAGGTGTAGCTGAAAGGGCGATTCACCACCTCGTTTAGACGCTCCTGCTCGCTGTAGCCGAGCATCACGCCCTTGTTGTCGGCATTGTAGTAGATGTCGTAGTAGATGTCGTTCTTCTGGTCGTAGCTATACCACATTGTGTCATCAAGGCTTTTGAGTACGGGGTATACCTTTGGTGTGTCCTCAATCTTCTGGCAGCCAATTGATATTAGCAGCACCGCTGCAGCCATCAAAATCTTTAAAAGTCTCATATTCAATTCTTAGTTTTTCTCGTTTCCTGGGCAAAGATAGTACAAAAAAAGTGAAAAATGTTGGCATTAGTGGCTCTACTTCAGAAATTTTGCTTACCTTTGCGGGCCTTTTGCACGTATGCACACGTGCGGCGTGCGGGGGTAAGCATTTTATTATTAACTTTTAACGAGCGATTGTATCGCACAAAAAACAATTCCATTATGGAGAACAAAATTGTTATGAACGAGAATTTCGATTGGAATGCGTTCGAGAACGACCTTAACTTGTACGGCCAGTCTTCTAAGGAGTCTATCGAGGAGGCTTATGGCAAGACAATGTCTAACATCGCAGTAGGCGAGGTTGTTGAGGGTACTGTATCAGAGATCAACAAGCGTGAGGTTACTGTAAACATTGGCTACAAGTCTGAGGGTATTATCGCAGCAACCGAGTTCCGTTACAACCCTGACTTGACTGTAGGCGAGAAGGTTGAGGTTTACGTTGAGTCAGTAGAGGATAAGGGTGGTCAGTTGTCACTTTCACACAAGAAGGCTCGTCAGCTCAAGAGCTGGGACCGTGTTAACGAGGCTCTCAACAACGACGAGATCATCAAGGGTTACGTTAAGTGCCGCACTAAGGGCGGTATGATCGTTGATGTATTTGGCATCGAGGCATTCTTGCCAGGTTCACAGATCGACGTTAAGCCTATCCGCGACTACGATGTATACGTTGACAAGACTATGGAGTTCAAGGTTGTTAAGATCAACCAGGAGTTCCGCAACGTAGTTGTTTCTCACAAGGCTCTTATCGAGGCAGAGCTCGAGGCTCAGAAGCAGATCATTATGTCTAAGCTTG
>JAFYQY010000111.1 GCA_017559685.1 Alistipes sp. | reverse complement strand
ATTTTCTTGTGCGCCTTGCTCTCATCTGCTTAAATTAAGATTTTTGGGTGGGAGGCTCCGTTTCTCGTTTAGCACAAAATTCCCACGCTCATTTACAACTTTCTCGGCTCCTTGTGTGCCTTGCTCTCATCTGCTTAAATTAAGATTTAGGGTAGGAGATAGTAGTGAATTTAGGGAGGTTGGAGAATTTAGTAAAATTAACGAAAAAGACCTATTCTCCCTAAACTCTTTAATTTCTCTAAATTCCCTCAACCCTTATTTCTCTCGTCTCTTCTCCTTTCCGTTGTAGTAAATTGCCGATTCGTTGAAATTATTTTTTTATGAAAAAATGAAAATATATATTTGCAGTCGATTTTTTGAGAATTGTATAGATACAATAATTACAAATTACCAATATTTATGATTTTTAACACAAACAATGAGGAGTACACTGCACCATCGGTGATGGTTGTAGATGTAGCTTGCGAGGCAGGCTTTAAGAACTCGACTGGCGATCTGACCTTTGGCGATGGCGTCGATGACGGTTGGTATGGTCTTTAATTAACAAATGCTAAAAGGAGGAAAAATTATGAAGAAGTTATTTATTTCGGTTTTGGCTCTTGCGGCATTTGCTGCTTGTCAGAGCGACTTTAACAACGATTTGAATGTAAACGTACCACAGCAGGGTGGTGTTAATGTTGGTGGCTCGCACACTATCTACGCTGAGGTTGGTATCGGTGGCGAGACTAAGGCTACCTATGGCGACGATTTGAAGGCTACTTGGGAGGAGAACGATCAGATTGCTCTCTTGCAGGAGCACGCTGATTATGGCAAGGGCTTCAATGTAGTTAATAAGTTGACTATTAAGTCGGGTTGGGGTACTAACTCGGCAGCTTTCAATGGCGATATCTCGGTTGATGCAACCTCGCCACGTGTTTATCACATCGCATATCCTACATCGGCAGTGTCGTTCAATACCTCGGTGTCGGTATCTAAGACATCGGATAGCTCGTATGCATATCGTGAAGACGGATTGGAGGTAGGCCACTACTATGCAACAGCTTCGTTTAATCATATATATAATTCGACTCTCAATATCACCGTTCCTGCACAGCAGAGCGGTATGTGGGAGCCATATATGTACGCTTCGACTTCGGAGGCTGTAAGTTCGGAGGGTATCGGTGCAAAGGAACTCACAACCTTGACCGGAGCTATCGCAATCCGTGCTTTCGAGTCGGACGGCGTAACTCCAAAGCAGTTGAAGAGCATCACTATTACTTCGAGCGATGCTGCTATCGCAGGAGCATTCTCGGGTACAGCGACAAGTGTGGGTTCTTTGGGTACAATTACTGGTGCAGAAACAAGCGATGTATATTCAACCGTGAGTGAAGAGAATATCCTCATGTGGAAGGGCGCAAAGTATGGTCGTGAGGAGGCTGAAAAGCTCCTTCTTGATAAGGCGCAGAGTACTGAGCCAACTTCTACCGCAGTAACTAAGAATATGTCGCTTTCGTTCGTAGGTAACGAGCGTGTAATCACTCTTACTAACCTCGAGAATATCCCAATGGATAGCGAGGGCTACTACACTTACTACGTAAACGTAGCTCCTGCAACTGTTGGTACACTTGAGATTCAGGCTACAGACCTCAATGGTGGTGAGATCGACCGTGAGGTTAGCAATCAGACCTTTGCTGCAAGCCACCGCAAGGGTTACAAACTCACTTGGAAGGAGGCAACAATGGTTCCTGGTACAGTTGAGACTTGGTATAACAACTGGAACGCATCGTCGTTCGAGCTCGCTGGCAACACAATCTACGCTCGCAACTTGGGTGTAAATGGCGTTCCTGCAGACCACGTTTTGGCTCTCGGTATCGAGATTAACGGTCAGCTCCACGAGGCATCGGCAAAGAGTGGCGTTCTCTCGGCTGAGGAGATTAAGGTTGAGGGCGTTGAGAATGGTACATACACCGTTTGCACCTACGCAAAGGTTATGTTGAACGGCTACGAGAAGGTTTTCAAGGGCGATGCAAAGACAGTAGTTGTAACTTCAATACCTACTGCAACTTACAGCATCTATTCGTCTTACTCGAACAATGGCGCTCAGTCGTTGCGTAACGATGTAGGCGGTAATGTTCTCCGTGCAAATGTATCGTTGTCGGATAGCTACATCCAGTCGAACTACGTTCAGTCGGCAACTTTGACTTATGGTAGCGCATCGGCTTCGATGACTGCAGGTAAGGAGTGGAGTGGCACCGTAGCTAACGGTTCGTACAACGCCTCGATTAAGGTTGTTTTGAAGAATGGTTATACCCTCACTTCGTCGAGCTACACAACTCACGTTACAGGTATTCCGTACACAATGGATGTGACCAAGAATGATGGCACTTGGATTGAGAGCAATAATAGCAATGTAAAGTGGAATAATAGTGGTGGTGTGAGATTGGGCTACAATAGTGATAATTGGACTGCTGCTAATAATAACCAAAATATAACAAAAACTTTCCATATCCCTGCAAATATTACTGTGAAGGTTACAGCAAATGGTGTTGTAAACGGTACTCAGGGTGTCTTTGGAACAGCGAAGGTTGAGAATACAGCAACTGTTACCGTTGGTTCGACAACTGTTGTAAGCAAGACGCAGAACGGTAGTTCAGAGGGCGAGTGGAGTTGCTCTAATGCAAGTGCTTCGATGTCGTCGAGCAGCAATGTTGTTAAGATCAATTGTAGTTATTGTACAGCGGGTGCAAAGGTGGTTGTTAAGGCTTTGACAATTCAGTACTAACAGCTCGGATTTAGCAACAAACCGCCCTACCTGCAAAGGTGGGGCGATTTGTGTTAGATAGGATTAGATAGGATTAGATAGGATTAGATAGGATTAGATAGGATTAGATAGGATTAGAT
>JAFYQY010000110.1 GCA_017559685.1 Alistipes sp. | reverse complement strand
TGAGCAATCACCTCGTTGCCTTTCATAAGTTTTACCTCTTTCTCTGCCATAGTTTACTCGAATTTTTGGCGATACACCGTTAGACAACTATCCGGACAGATGATTGCACAAGAAGCACAACCAATGCAATTATCCGGCTCAACCATCTTAGCGAAGGGATAACCCTTGCCGTTTACTTCGGTCGATAAACCGAGCACATTTGTAGGACAAGATGCTACACAAACACCACAACCCTTGCAATGCTCTGTATCGACGACAACTGTTCCTTTGATTTTTGCCATACGACAGTAGTTTTATAGATTGTTAATAGATCGGTTTTCTCTTAATACGGAATCAACCAAACAAATGTACACATAATTTCGCAAACTACCTACGATTTTTCGAAATATTTTTTGCTCTAAATGCTATTTGGCTGAGATATTGCATATTCCGCAATCCCTATGCCGAGGTGTTATTCGGTCAGTTCGTCGTAGATTTTATTGTAGAGCTCGTCGAGTTGTTTGCGGTCGGCTATTATCCTACGCAGCTCCTCAAGTCGCTCGGCATTCGACGACTCGGGTATCCAGAGGCGTAGATATCCCCCGTAGTTGTACTTTTCGTTGAGGTGCTCGACCATACGTTCGTGACCCTCGTCGCGTGTGAGCGTAGGGTAGTTCGTGAGCGTGAATTGTATCGTTCGGCGAATGATGGTTCGAGGGTCGATGACTCTATCTGCCTCGGCCACTATGCGGCCATATATCGTGCGAGGCTCGCTCTTCGACGATGCACGATGATCCTCCACCGCATCACCCATCGTGGCTCGTTCCTCGGCACTAAACCATCGGCATAGTTTGGGGTCGTTGAGCAAAATATCACGCGATGCGGTATGGTGATGCTCACGACCACGACATAGTCCTGTGTCGTGGTATGCAGCGATGACGTAGACCATCTCTCGGTTCACGTCGTAGTACTGAGCAAGGGCCATACTCTGCTCTATGACCGTTGCGACGTGGTCGCGACGATGTGCCGCGTCGAAGGTGTCGTAGCGAGGTATAATCTCCTCCTCTATGTAGTCTATTATCTCCTGACGTACCATTATCCCACGACGGCTACTACGAGGTCCTCACGCTTCAAATAGTTCTCTGCCAGTCGCTGCACTTCGGCGGGTGTGATTGCGAATATCTGCTCCACGCTATGCTGCGTAGCACTATTATCCATACCGCACATAATATTCTCGATCGTAACGTCGGCAATGCCAAATGGGCCATCGAGGATGCGGAGTATCTCGCCAATCATCACGTTCTTAACCATCTGCAGCTCCTCCTCCGAGATAGGTTCTTGGCGTAGACGCTCTATCTCGTGGAATATCTCACGAAGGGCATCCTCTCGATGTTCGCGTGCTACCTGTGTGGCTATGGCGAGGTATCCCTCCTTGTCGAAGTTCACCATTGCTGCCATCACGCCGTAGGTGTAGCCGTGCTCCTCGCGTAGGTTCTGCATTAGTCGCGAGCCGAAATAACCACCGAGTATCGCTGCTACCACCTGCATACCCACAAAGTCGGGGTGCGAACGGCCAAAGAGTAGACGGCCTATGCGTAGTGATGATTGCAGTGCTGTGTCGATGTTTCGCTCTGCGTAGTGCGTAGTCTCGGTTGCAGGAAACTCGCGTGTCTCGCTCTTACCTGCGGGCAGAGCTGCTGCTATCGATTCGATCTTTGAGAGTACCTCCTCGCTTATATGTCCGCTGCAGACAACAAAGCAGTTCTCAGCGGTGTAGAGCTTTGCGAATAGCTCCTTGAGGTCGGCTGTTGTGAGTTCGTCGTAGTGCTTCTCTGAGGCCGATATTCCGTAGGGGTGCTCAGGTCCGAAGAGTGCCTGGGCAAATATCTCTCGCGACTGCGTGTCGACCTTCTGTCGCTCAATCTTGAGGCTCTGCTTACGTTTGTTACAGTATACCTCGAACTCACGCTCGGGGAAAGATGGTCGAAGCAGAATCTCCTCGGCCACCTCAGCTGTAGGTTCGAAAAACTTGAGTAGCGAGCAGAACGATATATAGGTGTAGTCGCGGTCGATGTTGACGTCGAAATACGAGCCGTAGAAGTCGAAGGTCTCGGCTATCTGCTGTGCTGTTAGTTGCTCGCTTCCCTCACCGAGCATATTTGCTGTGGCGGATGCAGAGAATGGTTTCTGCTGCATCGATGTTCCTGCGTGGAATACAAAGGTGAAGCGTACTACCTCGAAGTCGTTGCTCTCGAGACGGTATATCTTAACACCGTTCGGTGTTGTGCTGAGTAGTGCTCGTGGCATATCCACGCTACGTGGTATTACTATGTCGGGTTGTTGTGTCATAATCCTTTTCAGTGTTGGCTATCGCTTAGCACGATAGATGAGTGTTGAGGAGTTGCGTTTGTCGAAGCAGCGTGCCGAGAACTCCATAATCTCCTGGCGTGTGAGTGAGCGGTAGACATCTGCCTCGCGGTTGAGGAGGGTGATGTCGCCCGTCATTGCGTAGAAGCTGAGGTTTAGTGCCTTGTTCATAATGTTTATCTCGCCCAT
>JAFYQY010000109.1 GCA_017559685.1 Alistipes sp. | reverse complement strand
CATACCGAGGTTCTTCTGGATATCCATCTGTACCTTTGGTGTAGCGGTTGCGGTGAGGGTAATCAGCGGCGCCTGACCGATATCGTTGATGATAGGACGGATACGACGATACTCAGGGCGGAAATCGTGTCCCCACTCCGAGATACAGTGTGCCTCGTCGATAGCGTAGAACGAAATCTTAATCTTGCGGAGGAATGCGATATTATCCTCCTTGGTGAGAGATTCGGGAGCGAAATAGAGCAATTTGGTCTTACCGGCAAGCACCTCGTCGCGCACCTGCTGCACGGCCGAGCGGCTCAACGACGAGTTGAGGAAGTGGGCAATACCCGAATTGTCGGAGAATGTGCGCATTGCATCGACCTGGTTCTTCATCAGGGCGATAAGGGGCGAAATGATGATCGCCACGCCATCCATCATCAACGCAGGGAGCTGGTAGCACAACGACTTTCCTCCACCCGTAGGCATAAGCACGAATGTGTCACGACCCGAAAGGAGATTCATTATGACCTCCTCCTGATTGCCCTTAAATGAGGTAAAACCGAAATACTCTTTCAGCTTCTCACGCAGTAAATTTCTGTCTATCAAGTCTTGCGACATAATATTTTTTGCTCTAAAACACTATTTTTAACCAAATTTCATATCAAAGATAAAAAATATTTCGGAAAAAATCATAACTTTGTGTGAAAATTTATATGTTTTT
The DNA here is from genome assembly GCA_017559685.1 of Alistipes sp. The sequence continues at coordinate 27,233 of JAFYQY010000109.1, read as the reverse complement.
TTGAGGTATGAGGCTTTACACCACCGACCTGGTCAAAAAATATAAGACTCGCACGGTCGTAAATAATGTATCTATCGAGGTGCAGCAGGGCGAAATCGTTGGTCTGCTCGGCCCTAACGGAGCGGGCAAAACAACGTCGTTCTATATGATTGTAGGACTTATCAAGCCTAACGGCGGTCGCATCTTCCTTGAGCACGACGACGGCGAGGTTGATGAGCTCACGAAGTTGCCCGTTTACAGACGTGCACAGATGGGTGTGAGCTACTTGGCACAGGAGGCTTCGGTATTCCGCAACTTGAGCGTGGAGGACAACATCCGAGCAGTGCTCGAGATGAGCAACTACACGAAGGAGTACCAGCGAGACAGAGTCGAGACTCTCATCGAGGAGTTCCGTCTCCAGAAAGTGCGCAAGAGCTACGGTAACCAACTCTCGGGAGGAGAGCGTCGCCGTACCGAGATTGCTCGTGCGATTGCCATCAACCCTTCGTTCGTATTGCTCGACGAGCCATTTGCGGGTGTAGACCCTATCGCTGTGGAGGACATCCAGAGCATCGTGGCAACCTTGAAGAACAAGAACATCGGCGTTATCATCACCGACCACAACGTGGACGAGACACTCGCCATCACCGACCGTTCTTACCTGCTCTACGAAGGCAAGATTCTCAAGATGGGTACTGCCGAGGAGTTAGCCGAGGACGAGATGGTACGAAAGGTCTATCTCGGTAAGAACTTCGAGCTGAGAAAGAACCACCGCTTCGAGTTGAGCGAGGAGTAGAACTTCCACACTCGAAAAGTAATTTTGTATTTTGAATTCTAAATTCTGAATTTTATATGGATACTTCCGTCCCCCGAGGGCAACTCGCAGGTGTGGCAACGCCTCCCTGCTCTAAAAGTTATGCGCAACGAGCCTTAGCGGCAGCCCTGCTCGCTGATGGCGAGACCGTATTGCGCAATCTCGATTTTTGCGATGACACACTTTCGGCTATTCGAGTTATCGAGACACTCGGAGCTAAGGTTGAGCGACTTGACGAGCGCACCGTAAAGGTTACGGGTGGTCTCTCGCCAAAGAGCGACACCATTCACGTTGGCGAGTCGGGCTTGGCAACACGAATGTTCACACCTATAGCTTCGCTATGGAACACCCCTATCACCATTCAGGGTGAGGGCACTCTGCTCCACCGCCCGATGAATATGATGATCGAGCCGTTGCGAAATCTCGGCGTCGAGGTGCGTGATGGCGGAGGTCGTCTGCCCGTTGAGGTGTGCGGCCCTATCAAGGGTGGCGAGATTGAGGTCGACGGCTCGGTGTCGTCGCAGTTCCTTACAGGCTTGTTGATGGCTTTGCCATTGGCTGACGAGGATACAACCATTGCGGTTGAGAATGCCGTTTCGAAGCCTTACCTCGATATGACAATAGATATGGCATCGAAGTTTGGCGTAAATATCCAGCATAACGACTACAACGAATTTTATGTCGAGGGTAGCCAGAAGTACGAGGCTACCGACATCGCAATAGAGGGCGATTGGAGCGCAGCAGCAATGTTGTTGGTTGCGGGTGCAATCGCTGGAAAGGTAACTCTCACAAACGTATCGATGCTCTCGAAGCAGGCCGATGTTGCCGTATGCGACGCATTGGTGCGTGCGGGAGCCCTAATCACCAGCGAGCCGAACTCAATCACTGCCGAGCATCGTGACTTGGTGGCATTCGAGTTCGACGCAACACAGTGTCCTGACCTCTTTCCTGCTTTGGCAGCGTTGGCTGCAGCAGCCGAGGGCGAGAGCGTAATCTACGGTACACACCGCTTGGAGCACAAGGAGTCAAACCGTGCCGAGACGATCGCCGAGGAGTATTCAAAGCTTGGCATCGAGGTGCGCTTGGAGGGCGATGCAATGTATATCAAGGGTGGCGAGATTCACTCGGCCGAGTGCGAGAGTCACCACGACCACCGCATCGCAATGTCGTTGGCAGTATCGGCACTCCGTTCCGACGAGGCTATCCTCATCCACCACTCGGAGTGCGTAGCAAAGAGTTTCCCTGACTTCTTCGAGACATTGAAGGCGTTAAGAGTTGAGTAGTATGTGGCACAATTCATTCGGCTCGAAGTTTAAGCTATCGATTTGGGGTGCATCGCACGCCCCCGAGGTTGGCGTACGCATCGAGGGCGTACCGCAAGGTATTGCGCTCTCGGAGGCCGATTTCGAGACCGATCTTGCACGCCGCAGAGCCTCGGCAAAGGGCACAACTGCCCGCCACGAAGCCGATATCCCGACTCTCCGTACAGGCGTTGCCGAGGGTGTAACCACAGGCGAGCCGATAGAGATAGTGTTCCAAAATGGCGACACCCGCTCGTCGGACTATTCGCAATTCGAGAGCCACAATCGACCTTCACACATCGACTTCACAGCCCGTGCCAAGTATGGCTCGGAGGTCGATTTGCGTGGTAGCGGACAGTTCTCTGGACGAATGACCGTACTCCTTGTAGCGGCAGGAGTTGTAGCAAAAAAGATTTTACAAAACACAGAATATCAGACCTCTATCGTAGAGGTTGGCGGTTCACGCAACGAGGCTGACTTTGCCGATATCATCGCTTCAGCAATGGCCGATGGCGACTCGGTAGGTGGCGTCGTGGAGTGCCGAGCACGAGGCATCGAGGTGGGCTTGGGAGAGCCTTTCTTCGACTCGGCAGAGAGTATTATCGCCCATCTGCTCTTCTCCGTTCCTGCGGTTAAGGGCGTGGAGTTTGGTAGTGGCTTCGAGGGGGTAAAACTCCGTGGCTCGGAGCGCAACGACTGCTTCGTGGATGGCGAGGGACACACCGCAACCAACAATGAGGGTGGCATAAATGGCGGTATTACCAACGGCAACGAGTTGATGGTGCGTGTTGCCATAAAACCGACAGCAAGTATTTCGTGCGAGCAGATGACCTACAACAATGAGTTGGACAAGGTTGCTCCACTCCGCATCAAAGGTCGTCACGACGCCTGCATCGCCTTGCGTGCAGCGGTAGTTGTGGAGGCTGTGGTTGCGATTGCTTTGGCGGAGTTAAAAATGCAATAAATTTAACCTTTTCGCTCGAGACACCTCTTATTATATGACTTTGCGCCAAACCATACACATCGTTCGTGATGCTGTCGTATCGCTCTATGGCGAGCGAGAGGCCGAGATGATTGGTCGTATGGTTGTTTGCGATAAATTATCCTACAACCTTTCGCAACTCGTGGCACACTACGACGAGGAGTGCGAGGTGGCGGATTTGGAGCGCATAATCGAGGAGTTGCGTAGCGGTCGCCCCGTGCAGTATGTATTAGGCAGGGCGGAGTTCTGCGACTTCGTATTTCGGGTGGCCGAGGGGGTGTTGATTCCCCGCCCCGAGACCGAGGAGCTGGTCTATCGCATTGCTGAGACTGCCAAGCGTGGAGCCCGCATTCTCGACATCGGAACGGGTAGCGGAGCGATAGCGATTTCGCTTGCAAAGCTCGTCAAAGAGGCGAAGGTTGTGGCGATAGATATATCGCAGGAGGCGTTGGCAATAGCCCGAAAGAATGCCGAGCAACTCGGTGCCGATGTGGAGTTTGTCGAAGCTGACGCATTGGGCGATTTGAGCCGACTTGGCGAGTTCGACATCATAGTTTCGAATCCGCCATACATCCCACAGAGCGACATCGTGGATATGCGCAAAAACGTGGTCGATTTCGAGCCTCACACCGCACTTTTTGTGCCCGACAACGATATTTTGAAGTTCTATATAGCGACAGCGGACAATGCGCAAAAGATGTTGCGTGAGGATGGTTCGTTGTGGTTTGAGATATACGAAAAGGCTGGCGAGGAGCTCTGCGAGATGCTACGTGCAAAGGGCTTTGCACAGAGCGAGTTGATTGAGGACTCGAACCTTAAACCTCGAATGGTATGGAGCAGAAGATAGAGCGCACGAAGCGGACAAAGACACCGCAACAGGCCTTGCAGTCGCTGATGCGAATGTGTGCACGCTCGGAGCGCTCCTCGGGCGACGCCCTGCGATTGATGAAGCGCTGGGGTGTGGCCGACGACGAGGCTCGCAAGGTGCTCGCACGTCTTATGGCCGAGCGATTTATCGACGACAGACGCTTTGCGGAGGCCTTCGTACGAGACAAACTCAACCTGAGCGGTTGGGGTGCCTACAAGATAAAGATGTCGTTGCGAACAAAGGGAGTCGCACGAGAGATTATCGAGGAGGTCATTTCGCAGATGATTGATACGACCGATATGAAGGAGCGATTAGAGGATATTATGCAACGCAAATTGCGCACGCTGAAATACTCCTCGACCTACGAGGCTAAGACGAAGCTTATCCGCTTTGCTGCATCGAGGGGCTACGATATCGAGGAGGCAGTGGAGTGCGCCTCAAAGATTTTGAAAGATTAAAATAAAAAACAGACGCAATATGAAGAGATTTTTTAGGGCTATTTGGTTGCTTGCAGTTGTGCTTGCGCCACTATCTCTCTCGGCACAGTCGCTCGACAAAGCGAATGCTGAGCCGATGAACTTTTCGAATTTTGTGACAAATAGTTTCATCAACTACTACACAACGGGAGGTATGCAGGAGAAGCTCTACCTCGTAACCGACAAACCGTTCTACAGCGCAGGCGACACCATCTACTTTAGCGCCTTCCTCGTGAACTCGATCTACTTCAATCGTACAACCGACTCGAAGTTTATCTATGTGGAGTTGATCGATGCGACGGGAAATGTAACACATCGTTTGAGAGTTATGGGCTCGGAAGGTCGCTTCTTCAACGCCATACCGCTCTCGACCAAGACCACATCGGGAAAGTACACCTTGCGTGCCTACTCGAAGTGGCAGACCAACACCGACAAGGAGTTACTCTTTACCCGCCAATTGGAGATTGGAAACTACATCGACGATGCGGTACACACCAACATCAAGTACGATTTTGACAACTCGGGCAAGGTTGTGGCTTCGGTAGAGGTAACAAACAATCTCTTCAACCCAATTCCGAACAATACCGTTGAGTATTCGCTCTCGATAAATGGTCGCACCACTCGCCATATGACCAAGACCGACAACAACGGTTTCTTCCGCTTCTCGTTCCGTCCGAGTCCGAATATGGCCGACTTTATCCGTATGAATATCAACGCCAACGGTCGCAAGTTGGATAGAAAGGTGCAGTTGCCGTCGTTCGAGGACGACTTCTCGGCGAAATTCCTGCCTGAGGGTGGTAACCTCATTGCAGGTATCGAGCAGGTTGTGGCGTTCAAGGCGGTAGGTGTCGACGGTCGTGCCGTAGAGGTCGAGGGTAAGATTCAAACCAAGTTGGGCGTAGAGGTGGCACAGATAAAGTCGGAGCACAACGGTATGGGTAAATTCGCCTTCACAGCTCAGGCTGGCGAGAGCTACATCGCAACACTCTCGACCAAAGAGGGTGTAACCCGTTCGTTCACGCTCCCTGTAGCAGCGCCGTCGGGCTGTGTTATAAAGATGACTCCCGACACCACCGATCGTCTCTTGTTGCAGATATTCACAACCCCTGACGTCACTCGCCAGAATCTCGTTGCCATTGTGCAGTCACGTGGTATCGTAAACTATGTTGTAGAGGATCTCTCGCACGCTCTGCGTATTCCACTCGAGAAGTTACGTAGTGGTGTGGGTCAGGTGTCGATTGTGGACAAGACCACTCGCAAGGTCGTGGCACAACGCCTCTTCTTTGTGCGTGGAGCTGCGGCTACAAGCACAATCACCCCGAGCGTAAAGAAGTTCGCTCCTCGTGAATTGGTAAACCTCGACTTTGCCGTTAAGAGCAGCGTAGGAAAGGCCGTAAAGGGTAACTTTGTCGTATCGGTAACCGATGCCGACCTGCTAAAGGAGGACAAAGAGGCTGACAATATCTTCACCTATATGTTGCTCAACTCGGAGCTGAAGGGACATATCGAGAATCCGAAATACTACTTCGAGGCGAACGATGCCAAGCACAACGAGCATCTCGACCTCGTAATGCTCACACACGGCTGGCGCAGATATAAGATTAATTCTATCCTCGCAGGCGAGAAACCGAAGATTACCCAGCCTATCGAGAAGGAACAGAGTATCTCGGGTGGCGTAAAATCGACCATCGGCAAGACTCGCAACACGAGCGTGATGATCTTCCGCAACCGCAAGGAGTACCTCGGTGTACACGACTTGAATATCACAAATCGATTCTTCATTACGGGAGTTGATTCGCCCGATACAACCGTCTATATCTTGCAGGCGCTCAACAAGAACGGCACCAGCGAGCGAGTACGCATCAAGGTCGATCCGCAGATCTACCCTGTTACTCCGATTATCCCTCGTGATGCCTACCACAAGCCTAAAGAGACCTCGCTAACCGAGGCTTATATGGTGCGTTCGAAGCAGACCTATTTCGAGGAGGGCGGTATGCCTGTAATCGACATCGACGCTGTAGAGGTTGTGGCAAAGCGCATCGTAACCTACGACTACTCATCGTCGCTCAACGACTTCAACACCGTAAGTGGCGATATGACCCGTTTCGTCTCGATTTTCGACGCATTGCAGCGCTTCCGCCAGCTCGTAATCGAGGGCAACAACGTCTATGTGGCTTCGCCAAAATTGGATAGATCTCCAGTATCGGTATCGCACGACGATAGCGAAGAGAGCGGTGGCATCACCACTGTCGAGCTTGATATGGACGACAAGACAGACCTTATGCCTGCAGTCTATGTCAATGGAACACAGATGGATATGGGAGCAATCGACGCCTACCCGATGAGCGAGGTTCTCAGCGTATCGTACCTCGACAAGTTCGAGTCGATGGCAGCAGGTATGGGTTCCGAGACGGGTGCTATCATCCTCCACGTAAAGGATATCAACGCACGTGAGAAGTTCCTCATAAACTCTATGGCCGAGGTTGTAGTTCCAGGTTATGCTGCACCTGCCGAGTTCTACGCTCCTGACTATTCGGTCAAGAACGACAAGAGCAAGAAGGATAACCGTACCACTATTGCGTGGGTACCATCCCTGCAGAGCAACTCGTTGGGTGACGCATCGATTTCGTTCTGGACTGCCGACCGCCCATCGAACTACCGAGTAGTGATTGAGGGTATCACCGCCGAAGGCGAACTTCTGCACAACGAAATAATCCTACAATCGAAGTAGTATTTTGCTTTAGCAAAAAAATGGGGGAAATTTGTTGGGAATTTCCCCCATTTTTTGTATATTTGTCAAAAGTATAGAAAAACAACTACGACTATGAACAACAAGAGAGCTTTGTATTGTGTGATTATGGCGGGTGGTGTAGGTACTCGTTTTTGGCCTGAGAGTCGTCAGAGCAAGCCTAAACAGTTCCTCGACATCTGCGATACTGGTAAGTCGTTCCTTCGTATGACCTACGAGCGATTTGTCCACCTTGTGCCTACCGAGAACTTCTTGGTGGTAACCAACACACGTTACAAGGAGTTGGTTTTGGAGCACATCCCCGAGTTGAAGGAGGAGCAGATTTTGTGCGAGCCTATTGGTCGCAACACCGCACCTTGCATCTGCTATGCGGCATATCACCTGCGCAACATCGACCCCGAGGCAATGATGATTGTCACTCCTGCCGACCACCTCATTCTCAACGAGGCGGAGTTCCACTCTATCGTCGAGGATACTATCGACTTCGCAAACGAGAATAAGGCTCTGATGACTATCGGTATCACACCTAATCGCCCTGAGACAGGTTACGGATATATCCAAAAGAGCGACAACTCGAAGATTTCACGTGTGAAGTGCTTCACCGAGAAGCCAAACTTGGAGTTGGCGCAGATATTTGTACAGTCGGGCGAGTTCTTCTGGAATTCGGGTATCTTCGTATGGAAGGTAAACGATATTATCGACGCTGTAGCGGAGCATTTGCCCGAGCACCACGCACTCTTCGAGGGTGTGTCGCCACTTCTTGGCACCGCCTCGGAGACCGATGCTATTGCGCAGGTATTCTCGGAGTGTCGTGCTATTTCGATCGACTATGGCGTTATGGAGAAGGCTGAGAATGTATATGTTCGCTGTGGCGATTTCGGCTGGAGCGACGTCGGCACCTGGGGCTCGTTGTATCAGCTCTCACGCAAAGATAAGTACGCTAACGTAAAGCCTGAGGATAGATGCTACACCTACGATACCCGTTCATCAATCGTTTCGTTGCCAAAGGGCAAGGTTGCTATCATCAACGGCTTGCGTGACTACATCGTAGTAGATACCGAGGATGTATTGCTTATCTGTCCTCGTTCCGACGAGCAGAACATCAAAAAGTATATCGACGAGGTTAAGTACAACACGGGCGATAAGCATATTTAGACGAGAGGCGTATGGATATAGAGAAACTATACACGACATTTACAAATTCAACAGGCGTAACGACCGACTCTCGAAAAATCGAGGTCGGTGCGCTCTTTTTTGCACTTCACGGAGCATCGTTCGACGGTAACGACTACGCAATACAGGCGCTCGAGCAGGGCGCATACGCTGCCGTTATCGACCGCAAGGATATTTTAGAGAACAACCCCGACAAGAGAGATAAACTCTTTTTGGTGGAGGATACTTTGGAGGCGTTGCAGGCGTTGGCACGTGAGCATCGTCGTGAGTTGGCGATGCCGATTATCGCTATCGCAGGTAGCAACGGCAAGACCACAACCAAGGAGCTCGTATCTCGAGTATTGGCCGAGAAGTTCGAGGTTTCGACCACTAAGGGCAACCTCAACAACCATATCGGCGTGCCTTTGACACTCCTTTCGATGAATGCCGAGACGGAGTTTGGCGTGGTGGAGATGGGCGCAAGCGCACAGGGCGAGATTGCACTGCTCTGCTCGATTGCCGAGCCAAACTACGGCATTTTGACAAATATCGGACTCTCGCACCTCGAGGGCTTTGGTGGCGTGGAGGGTATCCGCAAGGGCAAGGGCGAGTTGTTCGACTACCTCGACGAGAATGGAGGTCGTGCGTTTGTTCCGCAGGAGGATGCGACATTGTGCGAAATGGCTGCTGAGCGTGAGGACCTGGCGGTAGAGCACTACTCTCGCAGCGTTGCCGAGGGCTTCGAGAGCAACCTTACGGGCGACTATAACCGCTACAATATTGCCGCAGCGGTGGCAATAGGTCGCTACTTCGGCATCGACGACAGACATATTGCCGAGGCTATCCTTTCGTTCAAGCCCGACAACAACCGTTCTCAGGCGGTAAAGACCGAGCGCAACAGCCTTGTTGTAGATTGCTACAATGCCAACCCTTCGAGTATGGAGGTGGCGCTGGACAATATCTCGACTATGGTGGCGGAGCAGAAGGTGCTTATCTTGGGCGATATGCTCGAACTTGGCGAGTGGAGCGAGGAGGCACATTGCAACATCCTTCGCAAGGCCGACAAGGTGGCCGGCGAGATTATCCTCGTGGGTGGCGAGTTTGCAAAGGCACACGCAATCGTGGGCAAGGAGTTGGAGAGCAACTACGCACTCTACCCTACTACAGCCGAAGCCTTAATCGCCCTCAACGAGAAACCCCTCAACAACGCACTCATATTGCTGAAAGGCTCACGAGGAATTGCACTCGAAAAATTAATCGAAAAATTATAGTTATATGGAAGACAAGAAAAACATCTCTTTGCCCGAGAACGCCTATCGTGAGTTGAAGGCTGGCGAGGAGTACCAGCCGGTAATGCCAGCACAGAGCACACCTGCCGAGGCTACGCCATACTCGGTGACTATGGGTATTATTATGGCTATTATCTTCTCGGCTGCGGCGGCCTTCCTCGGTTTGAAGGTGGGACAGGTATTCGAGGCGGCTATTCCTATCGCAATCTTGGCGGCAGGTATCGGCTCGATTCGTGGCAAGAAGAAGAGTATGCTCGGCGAGAATGTTATCATTCAGTCGATTGGTGCATCGTCGGGTGTTATCGTAGCAGGAGCAATCTTTACACTCCCTGCACTCTACATCCTCGGCTTGGAGGCGCACTTCTACCAGGTGTTCCTCTCGTCGTTGTTGGGTGGTATCTTGGGTATCGTGCTGCTTATCCCATTCCGCAAATATTTCGTTAAGGATATGCACGGCAAGTACCCATTCCCTGAGGCTACAGCAACCACCGAGGTACTCGTTTCGGGCGAGAAGGGTGGCAAGCAGACCATCACTTTGGCTATCGCAGGTTTGATTGGCGGTCTGTACGACTTTGCCGTATCGTCGTTCGGTGCGTGGGCAGAGAACATCTCGACCAAGATGACAGGTTGGGGCACAGCTATCGCCGATAAGTTCAAGGTTGAGCTCTCGCTCAATACAGGCGCAACATTGCTCGGTTTGGGCTATATCATTGGCTTGAAGTATGCCGTAATCATCACCGCAGGCTCGTGCCTCGTATGGTTTGTTATCGTACCGCTCGTAGGCTACGCTTCGGCCGAGGCTTCGACAATGAGCGCAATGCAGTTGTTCCAGATGTACGGTCGTCCTATCGGCATCGGCGGTATCGCTATGGCTGGTTTGATTGGCATTATCAAGCAGTCGGGCATCATCAAGCAGGCTGTAGGACTAGCAGTTAAGGAGTTGGGTGGCAAGAAGGGCGACACAACCGTAGTTCGTACACAGCGTGATATCTCGATGAAGGTTATCCTCTCGATCATTATCGCAACTTTGGTGGCTACAGTAGCCTTCTTCCAGTTCGGTATCTTGGGTAACTGGTTCCACACCATCATCGCACTCTTGATTGTGTTCGTTATCTCGTTCCTCTTTACTACCGTTGCAGCAAACGCTATCGCTATCGTAGGCTCAAACCCTGTTTCGGGTATGACCTTGATGACCTTGATTTTGTCGTCGCTCGTGTTGGTTTCGATTGGCCTCAACGGCAAGGCAGGTATGACCGCAGCGTTGATTATCGGAGGTGTAGTTTGTACAGCGCTCTCGATGGCGGGCGGTTTCATCACCGATCTCAAGATTGGCTATTGGCTCGGAACGACACCAAGCACACAGCAGAAGTGGAAGTTCCTCGGTACTTTTGTGTCGGCAGCTACCGTTGCGGGTGTGATGATTATCTTGAATAAGACCTACGGTTTCGTTGGCGAGAACGCCTTGACCGCTCCGCAGGCTAACGCTATGGCGGCCGTTATTGAGCCGTTGATGCAGGGTGGCGAGACTCCGTGGATACTCTACTTCGCAGGTGCTGTATTGGCACTCGTATTGAATTGGATTGGCGTACCAGCATTGGCATTCGCACTCGGTATGTTCATCCCTATGTCGTTGAACGTACCTCTCGTTGTGGGTGGTGCTATTGCGTGGTTTATCTCGAACCGCTCGAAGGACGAGGCGTTGAACAAGGCTCGCTTCGACCGTGGCACTCTCCTCGCATCGGGCTTTATCGCAGGTGGTGCGTTGATGGGCGTAGTAGCGGCAATCTTGAAGTTTGCGGGCGTAGATCTCTATATGGCAGATTGGGCAGCGTCGAACTCTGCCGAGTGGCTCGCTTTGGCTATGTATATCGCTTTGGCAATCTACTTCACCGTTCACACATTGAAGGCAAAGAAGGAGGAGTAGAATGAACCTTAAGGGGGTAATAAGCGGTATATATTTGGCGGTGGTGGCTATCTTTGTCACCGCCTGCCAGAGCAGTTCGGCCGTTCTGTTTTCGGCTGATAAGGCGATCTCTATTTCGCAAGCCGAGAACAAGATGTCGCATTGCGCATCTACCGTCATACGCCCCGACGGCGAGGTGTGGTGTGCTCACTATCGCGATCTTGTCGGCAACGTCGAGGATCCCATAAACACCACTATCGAGATAGTACTGAGTCGCTTCAATATCAACGAGTGGCAGACTCCCAAAATCGCCCATACAACCCTATTTAGGGCGGGCGACAAACTTGGCGACTTCACTCAAGGCAACTATGCAGCCTACGATCCGATTCTTTTCGAGGTGAATGGCACGATGCGTTGCATTGTGCAAGCCTTCGAGGATGGGGAGTCGTGCTTGGCGGCATTCGATATTGATCTTGCAAGTGGCAAGCCGCTCAACAAAATGATGCGTTGCACGCTGACATACACAACAGACAAAGGCAATATAACCGTACCTTTGAAGGCCTCGGCGTTGAAAGATTTATACATTCAAAATGGTACTGCATCGTTCAAGAACTACGAGCGGCCTCTTATCGACAAGCAGTTCGTTCGCCACGGCGAGTGGTATTACAATGTACTTTGCAATTGGTATTGCATCGAAGCTCGACCAATGGTTATTCGCACCAAGGATGGCATAAACTACGAGGTGGCATTCATCTGCCCAGAGTTTGAGTATGGTTGTACCGAGGCTTCGATGGCAATCGCCAACGAGCGCATCTATATGATTGGTCGTTCGCGCTCGCCAAAGCGAGGCTCGTTCCTCGGTTGCTACTCTCTTTCGGGCGAGTGCTTGGCCACGCCATACCAAATTGGCGATGATGGTTCACGCCCCGAGATGATAGTGCACAAGGGAAAGATTTATGCAATGTACAACATACTGCCACTCCTCAAGGATGAGAATGGCAAGGAGATATATCGCAGTCGTGTGCGACTTGCAAAGTTGAACAAGGAGGGTAAAATTGTTCGTTCGTGGGACCATGAGGCGCCATATAGTATGCAATACTTCTGCCTCGACGAGTACAACGGAGATGTCTACCTTACCTTTACGGAGGATAGGTTCCGTCGTGCCGACAAAGAGAAGGGCAATATTGCATTCATAAAGACAAATTTGTAGAATATAAACAATTAAAAAAATATAGACTATGGAGTTAAAAGAGAGATTTTTGAAATATGTCGCTATCGACACACAGAGCGATGAGAATAGCGAGACTTTCCCTTCGTCGGCTAAGGAGTGGGACTTGTTGAACCTCTTGGTTGAGGAGATGCAGGCGCTCGGTTTGGAGGATGTTTCAATCGACAAGTATGGCTACGCTATGGGTACTATCCCTGCCACAAAGGGCAAGGAGAATGCTCCTGTAATCGGTTTCCTTGCTCACGTGGACACATCGCCCGATATGAGTGGTGCAAACGTTCGTCCACGCATCATCGAGGAGTACGACGGTAAGGATATCGTTCTCAACCCGTCGCTCACGATGAAGGTTGCGGAGTTCCCCGAGTTGAGCCGCTTCGTGGGTCACACCCTTATTCACACCGACGGCACCACCCTTCTCGGAGCTGACGACAAGGCGGGCGTTGCCGAGATTATGACCGCTGCCGAGTACCTTATGGCGCACCCCGAGATTGAGCACGGCAAGATTCGCATCGGCTTCACACCCGACGAGGAGATTGGTCGTGGCGTAGATTTCTTCGACGTGAAGGCCTTTGGTGCCGACTTCGCTTACACAATGGATGGCGGTTACGAGGGAGAGTTGGAGTACGAGAACTTCAACGCTGCATCGGCAAAGATTACGATCCAGGGTCGCAACGTTCACCCAGGTTACGCCAAGAACAAGATGATTAACGCTATAGACGTTGCGTGCGAGTTGAACTCGTGGATTCCTGCAACCGAGCGTCCGCAATACACCGAGGGTTACGAGGGTTTCTACCACTGTGTAGGTCTCAACGGTACAGTCGAGGAGGCTTCGGTGTCGTACATCATCCGTGACCACGACTTCGAGAAGTTCGAGGCAAAGAAGGTGTGGATGTGGGACATCGTGGGTATGCTCAACAAGAAGTATGGCGGTGCTCTCACGCTCACAATCAAGGATCAGTACTACAATATGCGCAAGCAGGTGGAGCCACATCCACAGGTTATCGAGTTGGCAAAAGAGGCGATTTATGAGGCTGATGTAACGCCTATCGTACGCCCAATTCGTGGCGGAACAGACGGTGCACGTCTCTCGTTTATGGGCTTGCCTTGTCCGAACATCTTCGCTGGCGGTATGAACTTCCACGGCAAGTTCGAATACTGCTCTCTCAACTCGATGGAGAAGGCTGTGAAGGTGATTATCAACCTCTGCAAGTTGTGGGCAAAATAATCAAGGTATGAACAAAAGATTTGGTTTTGTTAAGGTGGCGGCGGCGACACCATTGGTAAAGGTTGCCGATTGCCACGCCAACGCAAAGGCGATAGGCGAGATGACCGCAGAGGCGTTGGAGCGAGGTGTAAGCGTAGTGGTATTCCCTGAGTTATCGCTCACGGGCTACACTTGTGGCGATTTATTCTTGCAGTCGAGAATTATCGAGGCGGGCGACGAGGCTTTGGAGTCGTTGTTGGCTACCCCACGCCCAATCGTTTCGATTGTGGGTATGCCGATTTACTACAAAAACAACCTCTACAACTGCGCCGTAGTGATTGCCAATGGCAAGATTTGCGGTATCGTACCAAAGAGCTACATCCCGAACTATTCGGAGTTCTACGAGAGCCGTTGGTTTACCGAGGGCAGAGATATCCGCAATGCCGAGATTACAATCTGCGGTCAGCGTGTGCGCTTCGGCACTGACTTATTGTTCGAGGTACACGGAACACGCTTCGGAGTGGAGATTTGCGAGGATTTGTGGGTGCCTGCACCACCATCGTCGGATATGGCTTTGGCTGGAGCAACGCTCATATTCAACCAATCGGCTACGCCCGAGATTTTGGGTAAGCACGCCTACCTCCGTTCGCTCATCAAGCAGCAGTCGGCACGTGCCTTGTGTGGCTACGTCTACGCATCGGCAGGTGTGGGCGAGTCGTCGACCGACCTCGTATTTACGGGTAACGGTATCATCGCTGAGAATGGCAAAATCATAACTGCACGTGAGCGATTTGTGCGTGATGCCCGCTTGACCGTTGCCGACATCGACGTCGAGCACATCTTCAACGAGCGTCGTCGTCACACCTCGTTCATCAATCTCGACAACCGCTTCGACATCATAAAGATCGATATCGCACAGCCACAGAGCGAGTTGGAGCGCACAATCAACCCTGCACCATTTATCCCTGAGGAGTTGAACGAGGGTTGCCAGGAGGCCTTCACAATTCAGTGCTCGGGACTTGCACAGCGACTTGCGCACATCGGTTGCAAGAACGTTGTTCTCGGTATCTCGGGCGGTCTGGACTCGACTTTAGCGTTGTTGGTAACAGCTGCAACATTCGATATGCTCGGTCTCGACCGCAAGGGCATTATCGGCGTTACAATGCCTGGTTTCGGCACTACCGACCGCACCTACCAGAATGCCCTCACACTGATGAAGGAGTTGGGCATCTCGACTCGAGAGATATCTATTCGCAAGGCTTGCGAACAGCACTTTGCCGACATCGGTCTCGATCCGAATGAGCGAGGTGCAGCATACGAGAACTCGCAGGCTCGTGAGCGCACACAGATACTTATGGACTTGGCAAACAAGGAGAACGGCATCGTTATCGGCACGGGCGACTTGAGCGAGGCAGCACTCGGCTGGGCTACCTACAATGGCGACTCGATGTCGATGTACAACCCTAACTGCTCTATTCCGAAGACCTTGGTGCGTAAGCTCGTTGAGTGGTGTGCCGAGAACGATCAGAACGAGAGCGTTTGCGCAACCTTGAAGGATATCGTCGACACACCTGTAAGCCCTGAGCTTTTGCCAGCCGACAGCGAGGGTAACATCGCACAAAAGACCGAAGATTTGGTTGGCCCATACGCCTTGCACGACTTCTTCATCTACAACTTCTTGCGCAACGGTTTCTCGCCTGCAAAGATTGAGTATTTGGCGTGCCGTGCCTTCGAGGGCAACTACTCGAAGGAGGAGATAAAGCACTGGTTGCAGGTATTCTTGCGCCGCTTCTTCTCGCAGCAGTTCAAGCGTTCGGCTGCACCTGATGGTCCGAAGGTGGTTACTGTATCGCTCTCGCCACGAGGCGACTTGCGAATGCCATCTGACGCTTCGGTTGCGGAGTGGTTGAAATAAGAGACAACAAAAAACTGACTGAGAAATTCAGTCAGTTTTTTTATTACTTGATGCAGAATATTTTACATTGCCCCAAAATCGTCAATGATTAGACTATTTTTGTGCGTTGCGCAGTAGCGGAAAGCGCAGCATACTTAGGCGTATGTGAGCATTTACGATGCAAGCAAGGTACAAAAAGAGTCAATCAGAACGATTTTCGTTCCAAATCTATAAAGGTAAAAGAACCTTCATACTCTTCGCCTTTTGAAAACTCCTCTCGGGCAACCTCCTGCCACTCGGAGTAGTCAATCTCGGGAAACGATGTATCGCCGTCGTAGTTGCGATGCACGATGGTAAGATAGAGCTTATCGGCTAAAGGCAACGCCTGCTTGTAAATCTGCGCACCGCCGATAATGAAAATCTCCTCCTCGGCAGGGAACATAGCCACAGCCTCCTCCAACGAGTGCGCCACAAGGCAACCCTCGAACTCGCTGTCACCTCGAGTAATCACAACATTTGTACGCTTTGGGAGTGGGCGACCAATCGACTCGTAGGTCTTGCGTCCCATAATTACGGGGTGTCCCGTAGTGGTAGTACGGAAGCGACGCATATCCTCCTTGATGTTCCAAAGCAGGGCGTTCTTGTCGCCGATTACGTAGTTCTCGGCTATTGCAACGATTAGAGATACCATATTTTGCCATTAGCTATTGGCTATTAGCCATTAGCTTTTTAAAATTAAAAATTAAAAAATCACTATTTTACGACACCAAAAAATCGGAGATGATTAGGCTATTTTTGTGCGAAGCCAGGCGATGAAAGCGGAGCATAGTAAACCTATGTGAGCATTTCAGCGTCCGCAGATTCGTGCAAAAAGAGCCAATCAGAACGATTTTTAGAATGACATCGGAGCTTTAATAGTTGGATACGGATCGTAACCCTCAAGTTCAAAATCCTCGTACTTAAAGTCGAAAATCGACTTTACATCAGGATTGATGTGCATCTTCGGCAAGGCACGTGGGGTACGTGAGAGCTGCTCATCAACCTGCTCGAGGTGGTTGAGATAGAGATGAGTATCGCCCAAAGTGTGGACAAACTCACCCGCCTCCAAGCCACAAACCTGCGCCATCATCATAGTAAGCAATGCGTACGATGCGATATTGAACGGCACACCAAGGAAGGTGTCGGCACTACGCTGGTAGAGCATACACGAGAGTTTGCCGTCAGCCACATAGAACTGGAAAAGGGTGTGGCACGGTGGCAACGCCATCTTCTCTACATCGGCAACATTCCACGCCGAGACGATAATACGGCGTGAGTCGGGGTTGTTCTTAATCAAATCTACAGCCTGCTGAATCTGGTCGATAGCCTCGCCATTTGGGCGTGGCCACGAACGCCATTGATAGCCGTAGACGTGGTTCAAATCGCCAAACTTGTAACCCTCGATTGGAGAGTCGATACCCTCCTGCGCTGCACGGAGGAACTCCTCCATAGTAACTGGCAAAACGCCATACTTAACGCAGAGTTCGTTGTAGTAGCGGTAGGCGTCATTATCCCAGATATGTACCCCATTATCAACGAGATACTTGATGTTGGTATCGCCATTAAGGAACCACAAAAGCTCGTGGATAATACCCTTCAGAAAGACCTTCTTGGTGGTCAAAAGCGGAAAGCCCTGTGAGAGGTCGAAGCGCATCTGGTGGCCAAATACCGACTTTGTACCTGTGCCTGTGCGGTCGGTCTTGACTGCACCTTCGGTCTTAATGCGTGTTAGGAGGTCGAGATACTGTTTCATTGTCTTTTATTTTGTTTTTAGCTATTAGCTATCGTTTTTAACTCTATTTTTCCATCATTGTCGAGCGCAATATAGCTCGGTTGTGAGTGCCAATCGCCCATAAAGAGGATTCGCTCCTGTGAGACGATGTCGGCAGGATAGTGCAGGTGTCCAAAGACGAAGTAGTCCACATCGTGCTCCTTGCCATACTCGTTCGCAAACTCGATAAGCGGAGTAAGCATTTCGGCAGTCTGACCGCCCTTGTGCGACTTGCGAGACTTGCCACTCCACCACTGTCCGAAGCGGAGGAAGCAGTTGGGATGAATCAGCCCCGAAGCCAGCCATCGCAACCCCTTCGAGCGGAACATAGCATTCATCAAGCGCAACATCGGTTTGCCCTTGATATTCATATTGTCGCCGTGCGCCACAAAGATTGTTTTGCCCGCCAAAGTGAAGGTTTGAGGCTTGGTGTAGAGGGTTATGCCGCACTCCTCGGTAAGGTAGTTACCCACCCACATATCGTGGTTGCCCGTGAGCATAACAATCTTTACACCCTTGTCGCTCAACTCGGCCAAACGTCCCAGCACTCGCACAAAACCCTTCGGCACAACTCGCTTGTACTCAAACCAGAAGTCGAAGATATCGCCCACGAGAAAGAGCGTCTCTGCATCCTTCTCAATCTGTGAAAGGAAGTCGAGGAACGAGCGTTCCACCGCTCTCTGCTGCGCCTTATCGCCCGAGCCTAAATGTATGTCCGATACGAAATAGTGCATAGTCTCTTTATTTGAAATGTTTGGACAGTTCTCGCTTCAAATCCTCACCGTAGAGGTCTTTAGCTACGATATTGCCATTACGATCGATAAGGTAGTTCGAAGGCAGTTTCTGCACATTGTAAGCCCTCAACATTGGCGAATTTGCACCGCCGAAATCGCACACCGAAATCCACGGTAGAGCTTGCTCCTGCACCGCTGTAACCCAAACAGCCTTCGAGGTATCGGCCGAAACCTGATATACTCTGAAGCCCTTCGACTCGTACTTTTTGTAGAGCGCCTTCAACTCGGCATTCAATGTGTTGCTATTGCCCGCCTCGGCAGCCCAAAAGTCCACCAAGATAACATTGCCCGCCAACGAGGTGAGCGACTGCTCCTTGCCGTACATATCGGCGCCCTTCAACTCGGGATATGAGCAGACCTCAACCGACTGCAACAAGGCGATGCTCGCCTCCATACGCTCAACATCCTTCTTTAATCGCTGCACAAACGGCGAGGTCGGATAGATTGGCTCCACTGCCTCCAACACACTACGATAGTAGAGAATTTCGCTCTTTTCGTCGGCAAGGTATCGCTCACCAGGCAGACGCTGATAGAGCGCATAGACCGAAGCAAGAGAGGCCTTATTCTCCACGATAAATGCTATCTGATTGCGTTTGAGCGTATTGTAGAGCACGACGTACTGCTTTTTGAGTTCTTTCTGTTGTGCTTTCGAAGCCTCGGCATATTGTTGCACGAGAGTGTTGATATCCACTCGCAACGCCACATACTCCTTGTTGAATTTGTGGAGCAACTCCGACTCGGCAGAGCCTGCGACGGTGTAGTTTGTAGGGTGATTTCCATCCACATTCAACACAATATGCTCGCCCTGCGACACGAACAACGGAATACGGCTATTGTTGCAGATAACGTGGTAGAGCGACGGAGTCTCCGCCTCGTTCTTAATCACAAAACGATAGTTACCCTTCGTATCGAGTGCTACCGAGTCGACAATCTTGTCGCCCGAGGTTGCTATCTCCTCGAGGTAGATCATCTTATCACTCAAACCCTCGAAGCATCCCGACACCTCAGCCTCCTTGCTTCGGCATCCTACTACCACCATTGCGGCCAATGCCACAACGAATATCTTATAGTGTAAATTTTTCATCTTTTATAGTTCGGGTCTTTTTCTCCTATTATTTCTGCGAATTGTGTCGTTGTCCACCCTTGCGACCACCCTTCTGCGGCTGGCGAGCGGTGCGCTGTTGATGTTTCCCGCCCTTTTGATGCGCAGAGGCCGTTTTATGCCCCATTTCGACATTTTTGAGCCACTCTGCATCGAGATTTATACCACCTTCGGACAATGCGTTTATATCTTTTGCTATCATCTCGAGGGTTGGGTGCTCCTGGTTGTACTCCATACTCTTGCCGTGCAGATATCGCACAACATCTCGCATTTCGCCCTCGGCATTCGAGATATCCTCATACTTCAAGCGGTTGATTACTCGGGCGATATTCTTGCCGTAGTGCTTGTGCGAAATATCGCTCTGCGGATACTCCAAACGCTCAGGCTTCACAGCCAAATCTTCACGTGTAGGAAGCGGATATGGGCTGTCGACATCGAGCTTAAAGTCGGACATAATAAAGAGGTGATCCCACAATTTGTGGGTAAAGTCGGCCGTATCACGCAACAACGGATTGAGGTTGCCCATAACGGCAATCACCGCCTTTGCCTGACGGGTACGCTCCTCTCTATCCTCGATTTCGAGCAACGAGTCGATCATCTCCTGAATATGGCGACCATACTCGGGAATCATCAATCGACGGCGTAAATAGTTGTAATTTTTGTACATATAAACGAATATTCAATCAAAACTGCCCCACCACTGCAAACAGACAAAGTTATACTTCGGACGGTCGTGCGATATGCAAAATTAGGGCCACGTACATCTCTCGTGCGCTTCGCCCACAACATTAGGGCGTATCGGACAATTGTTCTACCTTTGGTGCACTATCAGAATGCAAAAATAGTATTTTTTTACAGAATAGCAAAATGGCAAAAGTTTTAATTTTGGAGCAATCAAAAAGCGTGCGCAACAATTTGCGTGAAAGGTTAGAGTTTGAGGGGTTTTCGACCGAGGGTGCCGAGAGTACCGAGCTTGCACGAAAGATGTGCGAAAAGATACCCTTCGACATCATCCTGGCAGATAGGGCGGAAGGTCTCTCCGACACGAACCTACCCTTTATTATTCTATCACGAGAGAACGATATCGATTCGGCTGTCGAGGCGGTAAAACACGGCGCTATCGACTTTCTGACTAAACCTATCGATATGAATCGTCTGCTGAAATCTATTCGCCGAATCGTAGCCACGCCAACCGAGACGACATCGGTCGCTCCACCACGAGCAAAGACCTCTCGAGCGAAGAATAGTGCCGAGTGCGCAACCATCGAGCCTATCGTCGGAGAGTCCGACTGCATTGTGCGTGTGAAAGAGCTTATCGAGAAGGTGGCACAGAGCGAAGCGAGAGTGCTTATTACTGGCGAAAACGGAACGGGTAAGGAGTTGGTAGCAAGGTGGTTACATTGCAAGAGCAATCGTGCCGACGCACCCTTTATCGAGGTCAATTGTGCGGCTATTCCATCGGAACTTATCGAGAGCGAACTCTTCGGTCACGAGCGAGGCGCCTTCACCTCGGCGATAAAACAGCGCAAGGGGAAATTCGAGCAGGCCGATGGCGGAACGCTCTTTATGGATGAGATTGGCAATATGTCGCTCTCGGCGCAGGCAAAGGTGTTGCGAGCCTTGCAGGAGAGAAAAATTTCGAGAGTTGGAAGCGACCGAGATATCGACGTCGACGTGCGTGTTATAGCCGCCACAAACAAGAATCTCGAGGAGGAGATTCGCAACGGAAATTTCCGTGAAGATCTCTATCATCGCATAGGCGTAATTTTGATAAAAGTGCCACCTTTGCGAGAGCGAAAAGGAGATGTTGCAATTCTAATCGACCACTTCTTGGAGAGCATCTGTAAAGAGTACAACATCCCAACTAAAAGCGTTGATAATAAAGCAGTTGAGATATTGTCGGAGAAGCGATGGAGTGGCAATATTCGAGAGCTGCGAAATGTGGTCGAAAGGCTCGTAGTTTTGGCCGACAAGACCATCACAAAAGAGGATATCGAGCAGTACTGCTAAGTGATAAGACGAAGAACAGAGAGCGTAATTACAAAACAGAAAACAAAGTTTTCCGTTTTCCGCTTTCTGTTTTTCGTTTGTTTTTGTATATTTGCGCCCACAAGTTTATTATAACCCAATGAAAGCAGTTTCGACAGTAAAGGCTTTGCGCAACGAATTGGAGGCGCATAAAGGAAAAAAGATAGGTTTTGTTCCCACAATGGGAGCATTGCACGAAGGACACATCTCGCTCGTGGAGCGTGCTCGCAAGGAGTGCGACATCGTGGTTTCGAGCGTATTTGTAAACCCAACTCAGTTCAACGATAAAAACGACTTGCGCAACTACCCTCGCACCCCCGAGGCTGATGCAAAGATGCTCGAGGAGGCTGGCGTAGATTTCGTTCTCTTCCCGTCGGTCGAGGAGATCTACCCCGAGCCTGATACCCGTCAGTTCGACTTCGGTCAGATCGACAAGGTTATGGAGGGTGCAACCCGTCCAGGTCACTTCAATGGCGTAGCACAGGTGGTATCTCGACTTTTCGACATCGTTGAGCCTACTCACGCCTACTTCGGCGAGAAGGATTTCCAGCAGATTGCAGTAATTCGTGCTATGGTGACACAGCTCGGCTACAACCTCGAGATTATCGACTGCCCTATCATTCGTGACTTCGACGGCTTGGCTCGCTCGTCACGCAATCTTCTTCTCACACCTGCACACCGTGCCGCAGCACCCCACATCTACGAGGTGTTGAGCGCAGCCGTAGCAAAGGTTGGCGAACTCTCGCCAGCGGAGCTTACCGAGTGGGTGGTAACCGAGGTTGAGAAGAACGAACTCTTGAAAGTTATTTACTTCGCCGCTGTAGATGCTCTCTCGTTGCAGACCGTAGAGGCGTGGAGCGACTCGGAGCGCATCCAGGGTTGCATCGCAGTGCAGGCTGGCGAGATTAGATTGATTGATAACATAAAACTTAAATAAGAGGATGACAATCGAAGTATTGAAATCAAAAATTCACCGAGTACACATTACAGAGGCTAATGTAGACTACGTTGGTAGCATTACCATCGACTCGGATTTGTTGAATGCCGCAAACATCATTCGTGGCGAGAAGGTGCAGGTGGTAAACGTTACCAATGGCGAGCGTCTCGAGACCTACGCTATTCCTGGCGAAGCTGGTAGTGGCGTTATCTGCTTGAATGGAGCTGCAGCCCACAAGGCGAGCGTTGGCGACATCGTAATCATCATCTCTTACGCAGCGATGGATTTCGAGGAGGCAAAGAGATTCGAGCCGAACGTAATATTCCCCGACACAGCGACCAACAAGTTGGTTAAGTAGTCGAGGTACAACATTTTTTAGTTATGGATATCTTACTCTCCGTACTTGCCGTACTTTTTGCGGTTGTAGGTAGTATCGGCTGTGTAATTCCTGCTCTGCCGGGTGGTTTCCTCACCTATGCGGGATACTTGTGCTTCTACTTCTGCTCGTACGTGAATATTCCGGTGATGTGGCCTATCATATTCGGAGCACTCACAGGCGTGGCAGCGTTGCTCGACTTTGTGGTACCGTCGTATATGACAAAGCTCTTTGGCGGAACAAAGGCTGGCGAGAAGGGTGCATTCTGGGGCTCGATGGGAGGTTGTCTCTTGGGACTCTTCTTTACTCCGTTTGTTATCATCATCGGACTCTTTGTGGGTGCACTGATAGGCGAGCTGTCAAACGACAAAGATAATGTGGGACGTGCAGTATTGAGCGGTCTCGGCTCGGTGTTGTCGTTCTTTGTAGGCTCGGGAGTTAAGCTTATAGTATCGTTGTGGATTACGATTGATATCTGTAGCGAGGTTTTCAAATACATTTTTAACTAAAGGAGGAGAAAGTTATGAAGAGATTCTCTTGGTTATTGGTTTTGGTAGCAACGGCATTCGTTGTTGCTTGCAGTGGTAACTATAGTTACGACACTGTCGAGGGCGATAAGTTGGGTACACGCATCTACACCCTCGATAACGGTTTGAAGGTATATATGTCGGTAAACAAGGAGCAACCTCGTTTGCAGACTATGATTGCAGTGAAGGTGGGCTCGAAGAACGACCCTGCCGAAACTACAGGTTTGGCTCACTACTTCGAGCACCTTATGTTCAAGGGTACCGACAAGTTCGGCACTCAGAACTTCGAGGCAGAGAAGCCGTTGCTCGACGAGATTGAGCGCTTGTTCGAGGTGTATCGCACAACCACCGACGAGGCGGAGCGTAAGGCTCTCTATGCACAGATTGACAGCGTGTCGCAGGAGGCATCGGCATACGCCATTCCGAACGAGTACGACAAGTTGATGCAGGCAATTGGTGCAAGCGGCACAAACGCTTGGACTTCGTTCGACGAGACCAACTACGTGGAGGATATCCCATCGAATCAGATTGAGAATTGGGCAAAGATTCAGTCGGAGCGTTTTGCTAACGCCGTAATTCGTGGTTTCCACACCGAGTTGGAGACCGTATACGAGGAGTACAATATGGGACTCACTCGTGACAACGGCAAGTTGTTCGACAAGATTATGGAGAGCATCTTCCCTAACCATCCGTACGGTACACAGACCACTATCGGAAAGCAGGAACACCTCAAAAATCCGTCGATCACAAACATCAAGAACTACTACAAGACATACTATGTGCCTAACAATATGGCGATATGTATGGCGGGTGACTTCGACCCCGACGAGGCTATAAAGATTATCGACAAGTATTTCGGCCAGCTCGAGCCAAACAAGAACCTTCCAAAGGTTGCGGAGTATCAGCCAACGCCTCTCACCGAGGTTAAGGAGGCTGAGGTATACGGCTTGGAGAGCGAGGCTGTGGCTATCGCTTGGCCTGTAGCGGGTGCTCGTAGCGAGGGAGCCTTAATTGGCGATATTTTGACCTCGGTACTCTCGAATGGCAGCTGCGGTTTGCTCGATACCGACCTCTTGCAGTCGCAGAAGGTACTCAGTGCCTACGGAGGTGTGGAGTTCTTGGCAGATGCAGGTCTCGTAATGGTTATGGGCGAGCCAAAGCAGGGACAGACACTCGAGGAGGTGCGAGATTTGCTCTTGGCTGAGATTGAGAAGGTACGCAATGGCGAGTTTGACGAGGAGCTTTTGAAGTCTATCGTCGCAAACTACCGCAAGAGTGAGATGTCGCAGTTGGAGAACAACTTCGCTCGTGCTTACAAGATGGAGGCTGCCTTCATCAACGGTTTGGAGTGGAAGGATGTAGCAACCGAGCTTGACCGTGCAGCGAAGCTCACAAAGGAGGATTTGGTAGCTTGGGCAAAGGCTAACCTTAAAACCGACGGCTACAGCGTAGTCTACAAGCGTCAGGGCGAGGACAAGTCGCAGAAGAAGATCGACAAGCCGACAATCACCCCTATCAAGGCGAATCGTGATGCACAAAGCGACTACCTCGTAGCTATGCAGCAGAGCGAGGTGGCACCTATAGCACCCGTATTCGTGAACTACGAGCGTGACCTCGGTCGCACAAAGTTGGATAACGGCATCGATGTGCTCTACAAGCGCAACGACACGAACGATCTCTTCTCGCTCATCTACCTCTACGACTTCGGCGCTTCAACCTTTAAGTCGTTGCCTTTGGCTGCAACCTATATGGAGATGTTGGGCACAGCCGAGAAGTCGGCCGAGCAGATTCAGCGTGAGTTGTACGACTTGGCTTGCGAGTTCACTATCTCGACAAGCATCGACAAGACCTACATCGTTATCAGCGGTCTCTCCGAGAATATGGAGAAGGCGATAAAGATTGTCGAGGACTACATCGCAAATGTCGAGGGCGACGAGGATGTGTTGCGTGAGGTTAAGAGCGATGCAAAGCAGGAGCGCCTCAATGCTAAGTCGTCACAGCAGGAGTGCTTCGCAGCATTGCAGCGCTACTGCATCTACGGCCCTGAGTATGCTCGCAAGGCGAAGATGTCGAACAAGGAGTTGAACAGCATCTCATCGGAGGCGTTGCTCTCGCAGATTCGAGAGTTGCCAAAGACCGAGCACCGCATAATGTACTACGGCCCTATGATGTTGAACGACCTCGTAGGCACACTCTACGGCTCCCACTGCGTAGGCGATGATCTCAAGAAGGTGGAGGCTGCAAACCTCAAGGCTAAGGACGTAAAGACACCAAACGTTCTCTTTGCTCAGTACGATGCAAAGCAAGTCTACTATTTGCAGTACTCGTGTCGCACAAAGGATCAGTTCGACGTAAAGAACTCGCCTGTGGCAAACCTCTACAACAACTACTTCTCGGGCGGTATGAACTCTATCGTATTCCAGGAGATGCGTGAGGCTCGAGGTTTAGCATATTCGGCATACGCAGGTCTCTTCAAGGGTACAACACCGAAGGACCCATACTACTTCTACGCCTTTATCGCTACACAGAACGACAAGGTGGAGCAGGCCGTGAAGGCATTCGACGAGATTATCGAGGAGATGCCTCGCTCGGAGAAGGCGTTCGAGTTGGCAAAGAGCGGCATCTTGGCAAACTTGGAGAGCCAGCGCACTACTAAGGCTAACATCTTGTGGGGATACCTCGAGTATGAGAAGTTCGGCTTGACCGAGGATATCAACAAGACCATTTACGAGGGTGTGAAGAATTTGACACTCGACGATGTTGTTGCCTACCAGCAGAACTTCATCAAAGGTCGCCCTTATACTTATTGTATATTGGGAGATAAGAACGACCTCGACTTGAACTATCTCCGCTCGTTGGGCAAGATTAAGTTCTTGTCGCAGGAGGAAATCTTTGGATATTAGAGAGTAGTTAGTAGTTAGTAGTTAGTAGTTAGTAGTTAGTAGAGAGTTGTTTTTTTGTCCCTAACGCCCCTAACGCCCCTAACGCCCCTAACAACTCTAACAACTCAATAAAAAAAGAAGACACAACACTTAAATAAATATATGTATTATGAGAAAAATCGTTTTTTTAACAATGGGAATTATTGCAATGGCTGCTACTTCGTGTAAGGAGCAGAACGAGGTTGCAGAGCAGCCTTGGATCGTAGATCGCTTTGACGATGTGAAGATCATTCGCTACGAGGTGCCTGAGTTCGAGAATCAGACACTCAACGACAAACTCTTGATCTACTACTTGGCAGAGTCAGCAAAGTGTGGTCGTGACATCTTGTTCGACCAGAACTTCAAGTACAACCTCACTATCCGTCGTGCTTTGGAGAAGATTTACACTTCGTACGACGGCGACAAGGAGTGCCCTGAGTTCAAGGCTATGGAGAAGTATTTGAAGAAGGTGTGGTTGGCTAACGGTATCCACCACCACTACTCGAACGACAAGTTCCAGCCAGAGTTCTCATGTGAGTGGTTCTCGGCACAGTGGGATAAGTACGAGGTAGAGGCTCCTGTAAAGAAGGATGTTATCTTGGAGGCTATCTTCAACCCTGCACTCTATGCAACTCGCCTCAACCAGGCTAAGGGACAGGATGTTATCGCAACATCGGCAGGCAACTACTACGAGGGTGTTAGCCAGAAGGAGGTTGAGAACTTCTACAACAATATGATTAAGAAGGCAGGTAACGACCCTTGCCCAATTTCGTACGGTTTGAACTCGAAGCTCGTTAAGAAGGATGGTCAGATCTACGAGCAGACTTGGAAGATCGGCGGCATGTACACCGAGGCTTTGGAGAAGATCGTTTATTGGTTGGAGAAGGCCCAGGAGGTTG
>JAFYQY010000108.1 GCA_017559685.1 Alistipes sp. | reverse complement strand
TCCATACCTATAAAGGCGATAGATACCGCACCAAAAGTGAGCACCGTAGGATACCAGATGGTCGACTGAATCCATTGTATCCAAATCGCCAAAAAGCCCATACGTGCGCCCATAGCCTCGCCTACCCAGCGGAAGACTCCTCCCTGTTTGTCGGAGTACATAGCTGCCAACTCGGCCGCCACCAAGGCCGTAGGAATCAAGAAAACTATCGCCGCAAAGAGATAGTAGAAGGCCGAAGATAGTCCGTAGACCGACTCAGCAGGCAGCCCTCGCAGACTTACAACTGCGGTCACATTCATAATTGCCAGAGTCGCCACCGATAGACGAAACCCTGTCGTTGTCTTTTTTGTTTCCATATTATTCCGATTTTTTGTGTTATCGCTTACTGCACAGCACAAGAATTGCGCCACGCTTGATTCGTAGTGGTGCACGGCGCATTTTAGGGACTATTTAGTTTTGTTTTAATAATAAAATTATTAACTTTGTAGCGATAAGGTATGCTTTGACTGCACCTATCCGCTAAAGAACAGATAAAAACGACTCTCAGATATGAAGAATTTTTGGTTTGCATTGGTGGCATTCGCACTATCGGTTGCGGGTTGTACTACCCCTTCTGCCGAGGATGGTGGCACCACAGCAAACGAGGGTGTTACCACATTGACGCTTTCGATTCAATCGACTCGTACATCGCTCGGCGAGAAGGTGGGCGACACCTACCCCGTATTTTGGAGCGAGGGCGACCGCATAGCCATTAATGGTATAGCTTCGGAGGAGGCTCTTATCGATGCGACAAACAAGAACACCGCTTCGTTCGTGATATCTTCGACCGTAAAAGCACCGTACTACATCACATACCCATACTCGGAGGGTGTCTCGCCAAAGGTGGTATTCCCAACCGAGCAGAGCTACGTAGAGGGTACTTTTGCGCAGGGTTGCGCACCTATGTGCGGATATGCCGAGAGCAACGGCAACGATATAGCTCTGAAGCACCTCGCTGGCGTTTTGCGCCTCCCCGTAAAGGCTTCGAACGAGGGTGTTGTGTTGGATAAGATCGTCGTAACATCGCTCGATGGCAAGGATATTTCGGGAGAGTTCGAGGTAGATTGCGCCGCCGCAACAGTTACGGCAAGCGCAAATGCAAGCAACAGCATAACCTACTCGCTGCCCGAGAATTTCACCCTCTCGACCAACGCAGAGAGCGTTTTCCACATCACCATACCGGCCGTAGAGGTTGGCAACTGCACAATCGAGTTCGTAGAGAGCTCGGGCAAGAAGATGGTGGCTTCGTGGAGTGACGCAAACATTAAGGCGGGCTTTGTCAAGGAGTTCAATACCATCACATACAAGCAGGGTGCTACAGGCACGTTGCATCCGATGGATTCGGAGGAGGATTATCTCCTTGTCTACTACCCTATCGTCGAGGGATATGTTAAGGATACGAATGGCAACCCAATTTCGGGAGTAGCGGTATCGGATGGTTTCTCGGTTGTTGCAACCAACTCGCAGGGTTACTACAAAATAGAGAATGTAACCAAAGATTGTCGCTACATCTACATCTCGATTCCTGCCGAGTACGAGGTGCCAACCAACGAGTTCGGTCAGCCGCACTTCTACAAGCCTTATCCAGACTATACAAACCGCTACGACTTTACGCTCACGCCTCTTGCAGGAGGCAAGGAGAAGAAGTTTGCACTCTTCACCTTTGGTGACCCTCAGGTGTCGGCCGAGAGCAGATTTGTTCGTTTCAAGAACGAGGCTATTCCAGGCATCAGAAAGCATTGCAACGAGGTTAAGGCAAGCGGTCTTCCGTGCTATGGCATAACCCTGGGCGACATCATCTCAAATGGCAACTCCACAAACTCGAGCGAATACCGTGACGATATGCGTGACGGTTTCTCGGTTACAAGTGTTGGTCTGCCTGTATTCCAGGTTATGGGTAACCACGACAACACCTTCTTTGGCTCAAAGCAGCCGATATATACCGACGAGCGCAGTTCGACCTTCGAGTTGGCTGCACAGCGTGCACACGAGGATATGTTTGGCCCTGTGAACTACTCGTTCAACCGTGGCGACACCCACATTATCGGTATGCGAGATATTGTCTACACCGTAAACAACACCCCAGCAAGTTATGAAGCGGGGTTCCTCGATGAGCAGTTAGAGTGGCTGAAGCAGGATTTGGCTCTCGTACCGAAGGATAAGAATGTGGTGCTTTGTGTGCATATCCCGATGAATAACCGAGATACACATCACATACAGGAGGTGCTCGCTCTGCTCAACACCTACAAAGAGGCACACATTATGTCGGGACACACCCATATTATCAACCTCTCTTACGAGCATAAGGTGGTCGGAACGGGATACGACAACGTCTACGAGCACAATATGGGTGCTGTTTGTGGAGCTTGGTGGACAACGAATATGTGCGGTGACGGCTCGCCTTGCGGATTTGGAGTATTTATCGGCGAGGGCAACACCTTCTCCGATTGGTACTACACAGGCTACCACGAGGGTATGAATAAACGCTCGCACCAGATGCGACTCTATCGAGGTAACGCCGTTACGGGAGGTGCCATTTCGGGCGACAACACCTACGGCACAAAGGGTTACTATGCGTTTAACTTCGGCGAGGATGTTCTCTTGGCAAATGTCTACTTTGCGGATAGCAAGTGGACTATAAAGGTCTACGAGGATGGCGTATACTCGGGTAATATGACGCTTATTCCACAAGCCTTGCGCTCTTTGCTCAGCGGTATGACGGGTGACGGTTCGTTCGCAAATCCGTTTAAGTCGGCAAAGACAGCAAGTTCGGATATGTACTACACAGGTCTTGCACTCGGCATCTTGGGACGAGAAGAGGCCGAAACAGGAACTCGCCAGGCTTGTTACCATATGTATCAGTACAAGCTCAAGAACAAGAGTGCAAAGATTAAAGTCGTAGCAACCGACCGCTTTGGTAACGAATATACCGAAGAGAAAATTACCGAAGGTACAGACTACTCTCTAACCAAAAAACCGGAATAAATTAAAAACCAAAAACAATATGAAACTTACAACTCGTGTATTTGCATTCGTAGTTGCTCTGGTAGCACTATTTGGATGTCAGACTGATCCAACAGTAACAACTCCCGTTGGTGCCGACAACGAAACAACTATCTCGATTTCGTTGGAGCCAACCCGTACAGCGCTCGGCGAGAAGGGTAACGACGGCATCTACCCTCTCTATTGGAGCGAGGGCGATCGCCTTGCAATTAATGGCGTAGCTTCGGGCGAGGCTGTTATCGATGCGGCGAACAAAAGCACCGCTTCGTTCGTGGTATCTTCGACCGTGAGCGAGCCTTACTACATCACCTACCCATACTCGGAGGGTGTGTCGCCAAAGGTAGTATTCCCTACCGAGCAGAGCTACGTAGAGGGTACTTTTGCGCAGGGTTACGCTCCGATGTGTGGCTACGTTGAGAACAAAACCGACAATGTAACCTTGAAGCACCTCGCAGGCGTTTTGCGCTTCCCGATGATTGCTTCAACCGCAGGCGTAGTGTTGGATAAGGTTATCATCACATCGCTCGACGGCACAAAGCTTTCGGGCGAGTTTGAGGTTGATTGCAACACAGCAACAATCAGCGCAAGCGCAAACTCGAGCAACAGCATAACCTACTCGTTGCCTAACAATTTCGTGCTCTCGACCTCGAAGGAGAGCGTTCTCTACATCACAATTCCTGCAATCGAGACAGGTGGTTGCTCGATAGATTTTGTAACCGCTTCGGGCGAGAAGATGACTCGCAGTTGGAGCAACCGCACCATCAAACCTGGCATAGTCAAAGAGTTCAAGACTATCAACTACTCGTCGGGCATTGGTGGCGAGTTGGAGGTGTTGGATTCGTATCAAGACGAGTTCGTAATCTACTACGAGAATGTATATGGCTACGTAAAAGATACAAACGGAACTCCTCTCAAGGGTGTGGCGGTTAGCGACGGCTTCCAGGTTGTGGCAACCGACGAGAATGGCTACTACGCAATGACCGTAACCAAGGATACTTGGTACATCTACATCTCGTTGCCGTCGGAGTACGAGGTGCCAATCAACGAGTTTGGTCAGCCTTGCTTCTACAAGCCATATCCAAGCAACTCGCCGCAGTACGACTTTACGCTCACACCTCTCGCAGGTGGCAAGGAGACAAAGTTTGCACTCTTTACGATCGGCGACCCGCAGGTGCGTAACTCTTCACAGTTCAACCGTTGCGTTTCGGAGGCTATCCCTGCTATCAAAAATCATAGCCAGGATGTAAAGGCGCAGGGTATTCCTTGCTACGGAATCACTCTTGGCGATATTATTGCAAATAGCGACGGTACAAACACCTCATCTTTGCGAGACGATATGCGTGATGCGTTCCACATCGACAAGGCTGGTTTGCCTGTATTCCAGGTATATGGTAACCACGACAATACCTACTTCGGTAGTGGCGTAACAATCAGCGCCGACGAGCGCAGTTCGACCTTCGAGTTGAAGGCACAGCGTGAGCACGAGGCGATGTTCGGCCCTATCAACTACTCATTCAATCGTGGCGATGTACACGTTGTAGGTATGCGTAACATCATCTACAAGTACGACTACCAGAGTGGTAAGTACGACGAGGGCTTTATGAAGCATCAGTACGAGTGGCTGAAGCAAGATTTGGCTCTCGTACCGAAGGATAAGATGGTTGTTTTGTGCGTTCACGCCCCTGTTTACCGTGCCACAGGCAACTATGTCGAGGAGATTCAGGCCTTGCTCAACGAGTTCAAGGAGGGCCATATCGTATCGGGACACACACACTACTCGAAAAACTACGAGTATATTGCCGAGAATCCGAGCACGCCTTATCCAAAGCTCTACGACCACAACGTAGGAGCATTGTGCGGCGTTTGGTGGCGAGGTAACATCGCAGAGGACGGCGCACCTACAGGCTACAACGTATTCGTTTGCAACGGCAACGAGTTCACCGAGTCGTACTTTATGGGTGTGAACAATGGTATGAACACCAAGGAGAAGCAGATGCGTCTCTACCGAGGCAATGCCATTACGGGTAGAGAGCGCAAGAGCACCGACACTTACGCAAAGACAGGCTACTTTGCCTTCAACTTTGGCGAGGACCACCTCCTTGCAAACATCTACAACGCCGACACCAAGTGGGTTATCAAGGTCTACGAGGATGGCGTTCACACGGGCAATATGGAGAAGGTTCCAGTAGTTAAACCGTCGTCGATGATTGGTAGTTACACCTACGACGACCCTCGCCGAGCTGCTGAGGGAGTGGTATCGTGCGTGGATATGTACACCGCAGCCTTCTACTACAACTACTACGAGGGTCGTTCGGCTTGGTCGGACTGCAACCACCTCTACAAGTACCAGTTGAAGAACAAGGATGCCAAGATTAAGGTCGAGGCAATTGACCGCTACGGCAATGTCTTCACCGAGACTGAGATTACCGAGGGTACCGACTACTCATTAGTAGCAAGATAGTGATTATGAGACGAATTGCATTAGCGATAATTGTAGCCTTAATATGCCTCTCCTGCACATCAAAGCAGGAGAAACAGAGCGTAAAGCAGGAGCAGAATGCCCCTGCCAAGAGCTATCGTTTTCGCTATGTGCAACCGCCAACAATGGCCACCGAGGAGCAGCAGGTGCTCTATATGCGTGACCACTTTTGGGATAAATTCGACTTTGCCGACTCGCTCTGGATAATCAAGGGGGACTCGGCCGATATGATACGTGCCTACGTGGCATACGTGGTCAACTTTGTCGGACCATTGAATCAGGAGCCTATACGCAAGTTGATGCAGAAGGCCTCGGTGTCGAAGCCTATGTTCGAGTACTTTGTGTCGCTCTCGAACGATGTGCTCCACGACCCTAATTCGCCGTATCGAAGCGACGAGCTCTACATCGCAGTCTTGGAGGCGCAAATCGCTTCACCATTCTACGACAAGTACGAAAAGATGGTGCCAGAGTATGACCTTCGCATCGTCTCGCAAAACCGCATCGGACGCCCCGCAAACGACTTCGACTACACGGTAAAATCGGGCAAGACGAAGAATCTATACTCGCTCAAGAGTGACTTTGTGATTGTCTACATCAACAACCCAGGCTGTGCTATGTGTCGTGATATAACCACAGCGCTCAAGCAATCACCGATAATCTCGGAGATGCAGCGAAAGGGAGAGTTGAAAATCTTGGCAATCTACCCTGACGAAGACCTCAACGAGTGGCACAAGCACTATGCTGATCTACCTGCAGAGTGGGAGAATGGTTACGATAAGGGGTGTCTCATCAGAAGGGGAAACCTCTACAATACAAGCGCAATACCAGCGCTCTATCTGCTCGATAAGAGTAAAACGGTATTGGTAAAAGACTCAACAAATGTGGGCGAGATCGAGGCAATACTCTCGCAACACACAACACGATAACAAACGACAAATAAGGAATGGTAGCGATAATTTCATATCTACTGCTCAAGTTCTACCTTATGTACTTGCAGAAGCAGAAGGGCTCCGATCTTGACGAGATGGAGAGAGCCTCGGCAGTCGCCAGGGTATCTCGAATTGTAGATATAATCGACCGCATTCTTATACTTTGGTTCAAGTTCTTGCTTGTGGTGGTTATTATCCTCTTTGTTGCCACTATCATCACCTTGTTTCTCTCGCTACTCGGCTCCATATCCGAGTCTGCTTGGATTGCCTCGATAGCGCGTTGGAACTTCGACGCTATCACGCAAGTAGTCAGCAAGTTTGGAGTGGCGATATCGTTGACTATTCTCGCCATATCGCTCGGTCTTTGTGCCATAGTGGTATACCTAATTCTAAGACTATTGTTCAAGAAAAAATTGGCGTAATTAGTTATTATCCTTTATAAACCTATTAAAAACATTCGATTATGAAGAAGCTTTTGATTATTTTGGCAACATCGACCTTGATGGTCTCTTGCCAATGGTGGCACGAAACAATATCGTCGCCCGAGAAATGCGCAGAGTGGTATTGCGAGGAGATGTTGGATGCTTTGAAAGCGGGCAACATTGCGAAATACGAAGAGTTGGAAGATCAAGCCGTGGAGTGGCTTTCTTCCCTCGACAAATCAGACCAGAAAAGAGCTAAAGAGGCGATATACGCTTGGGAAGATGCTCACGAAAAGGAGTTAGAGAAATACGATTATTAAAAATACATCGGGTTGGTAAACGAAGAGTTGCCAACCCCTCTTTTTCCTCTCTAATCTCTCCCAAACACTCCGCAAAGGCGTTTTTTTTACGGCGACACTTTGGTTGGTACAACTTTTTGTATTATATTTGAAACTTATTTCAAATATATCATTTTTTCTATGGGTATAATTAAGTGTATTGGAGTATTGACCTCGGGTGGAGATGCACCTGGAATGAATGCGGCAATTCGTGCCGTAACACGCACCGCAATCTATAATGGTTTGAAGGTAAAGGGTATTATGCGTGGTTACAAGGGGTTGATTACAGGCGAAATTGTAGACTTCACATCGTCGAGTGTGAGCAATATCATACAGAAGGGCGGTACAATTCTCAAGACAGCTCGCTGTCCTGAGTTCCGTGATGCGGAGGGACGAAAGACCGCCTACGAGAATATGAAAAAGGCGGGCATTGATGCATTGGTGGTAATTGGTGGCGACGGCACAATCACAGGTGCGCAGACTCTCGCACGAGAGTTCGATGTGCCTATTGTGGCTCTGCCTGGTACTATCGACAACGATCTCTCGGGCACCGACTCGACAATCGGTTACGACACCGCACTCAACACCATTATGGAGGCGGTCGATAAGTTGCGTGATACAGCAACCTCGCACGAGCGCCTCTTCTTTATGGAGGTTATGGGTAACACCGCAGGTTACCTTGCACTCAACGGCGCACTCGCATCGGGTGCCGAGGCAGCAATCATCCCCGAGATGGAGACCGAGACCGACCAGTTGAAAAACCTTATCGACAACGGTTTCCGCAAGAGCAAGAACTCGGCTATCGTACTCGTTGCAGAAAACCCTGCTACGGGCGGAGCTATGGGCTTGGCAGAGCGTGTTAAGAAGGAGTTCCCGCAGTATGATGCTCGTGTAACCATCCTCGGCCACTTGCAGCGTGGTGGCTCGCCAACCGCCGCAGATCGTATCCTCGCATCACGTCTCGGCGCTGCAGCAATCTCGGCTTTGATGGACGGTCAGCGCAACGTAATGGTCGGAATTCGTGATAGAGAGATGGTCTATGTACCATTCTCGAAGGCTCTCGGTCGCTCGAAGAAGGTAAACAAAGAGAAGGTCGATTTGGTAAAGATTTTATCGATTTAACCCAACCCGACAACCCAAACAGACAAATAGATGAAAAGAGTAATCGGTATTGGAAATGCTTTGACAGATGTTTTGGTAAATCTTCGCAACGAGGATGTTCTCCACAAACACAATATAGCACGTGGCTCAATGTCGTTGGTAGGCACCGAACTTCAATCGGAGATTTCGAAGGAGGTGGCAGGACTACCCCACTCACTCTCGCTTGGTGGTTCGGCCGACAACACAATCCGTGCGATGGCTCGCCTCGGTTCGGAAGTTGGTTTCATCGGCAAGGTAGGCCACGACAACACGGGCGACAGATTCGAGCAGGCGTTAAACAACCTCGGCATCGAGGGTAAGATTTTCCGTGGCGAGAGCCCGTCGGGCAAGTGTATCTCGTTGGTTTCGCCAGACGGCGAGCGCACAATGCTCACCTACCTGGGCGCTGCGGCCGAGATGCACGCAGAGGATATCTCGCCTGCAATTTTCGAGGGTTACGACTGTCTCTACATCGAGGGTTACCTCGTGCAGGAGCACTCGCTTATCGAGACCGCTATCCGCACAGCAAAGGAGGCGGGTTTGCAGGTGGCTATCGACTTGGCAAGTTTCAATGTTGTGGAGGAGAATCGTGAGTTCTTGCACGGTATCGTCGAGAAGTATATCGACATCGTCTTTGCTAACGAGGATGAGGCTCGAGTATTCACAGGCGAGGAGGAGCCTATCAACGCCTTACAGTATATCTCGGAGATGTGCGACTTGGTGATCGTAAAGATCGGTATGAAGGGTGCGCTTATCAAGCATAAGGGCGAGGTTATCCACATCGGCATTATGGCAGCTGCAAAGCGTGTAGATACCACAGGTGCGGGCGACTTCTACGCCGCAGGCTTTATGTATGGCTTGTGCGAGGGGCTGTCGTTACGCCAGTGCGGTACTATCGGCGCCATCACAGCAGGTAAGGTTATCGAGGTCGTAGGCCCTACTCTCGGCGAGGAGGCTTGGAAGGAGATCGAGATATTAGTAAACAGAGTTAGAACCGAGCAATACCTCTTCTAAATGAGAAAATTTATACTCCTCATTGCACTCTGTGCTACGTCTATCGCTTGGGGCGAAGAGCGCAAACTCCTTACAATGGAGGATGCGATACTCAACCCAGCGCTCACGCCAAAGAACTACAACATTCGCTTCGACAAGAATAACTCGGCAATATACGAGCACACCAATGGCGACAAGGTCGAGCGCTACGACATCCGCACAGGAGAGTTGCTCTCGAGCGAGCCCAAGCAGGTTAGTACGCTTTCCGCACAGTCTCGCAACAAGGCGGGCGTAAAGGGTAACAACGTCGTATGGTATGACGGCGAGGGCAAGGAGCACAAGGTCACCGACTTTGCCGATAAGAATATCGTCTGCGGTCAGTCGGTTTCACGCAACGAGTTCGGCATTAGCGGTGGTTTGTTCCCATCGCCCGACAACTCATTGTTGGCATTCTACCAGAAGGACGAGTCGAAGGTAACAACCTTTCCGCTGTTAGACATCACCTCTCGCACCGGCTCGCTCGTAGAGATTAAGTACCCGATGAATGGTATGGCGTCGGAGCACGTGAAGTTGGGCGTTTACGACGTCGCTACTAAGGAGGTTATCTATTTGAATGTTACCGACTTCGACGAGGAGCGCTATCTCACAAACGTCTCGTGGTCGCTCGACTCGAAGGTTATCTACGTGCAGGTGTTGAATCGTGCTCAGAAGGAGATGCACCTCAACGCCTACTGCGCTAAGAGCGGAGCATTCATTAAGACTATATTGACAGAGAAGAATAACCGCTGGATAGAGCCTCAAAACCCTATCCACTTCGTCGATAACGATCGTTTTATCTACACCACCGACAATCGTGACGGATATAAAAACCTGTACCTTCACACTCTTTCGAAGGGTACAACGAAGCGTTTGACCGTTGTCGATGCCGATGTCGCTTACGTGGCACACGACAAGGAGCGAGTTTACTACTACTCGGCCGAGGTTTCGCCCGTGGAGCAGCACCTCTTCAGCGTCTCGCTTCGCAATGGCAAGGTGCGTCAGCTCACTCGTGGTGAGGGCTGGCACAACTGCACCATATCGCCCGACGGAAAGCACTTCTCGGACAACTACTCATCGCTGAATGTGCCTCGAGTGGTGGCTGTAGGCTCGACCGACGGCAAGTTCTACCGTGAGGTGTTCCGTGCTGAAGACCCATCGAAGGGGTACAACTACTCGACTATCGAGCTCGGCTCGGTGAAGTCGGCCGATGGCAAGTACGACAACCACTACCGCCTTATCAAGCCGCTCGACTTCGACGAGAACAAGAAATATCCCGTAATACTCTACGTATATGGTGGCCCGCACTCGCAGATGGTGCGCAACTCGTTCCAGGCGCAGTTGCGTCGCTGGGAGATGTATATGGCACAGCGTGGATATGTGGTGTTTGTTATGGATAACCGAGGTACTCTCTACCAGGGTGCCGAATATGAGAAGGCTATCCACCGTCAGTGCGGAAAGTACGAAATGGAGGATCAAATGGCAGGTTTGCAGTGGCTCCTATCGCACAAATGGGCTGACAAGGAGCGTGTAGGCGTTCACGGCTGGTCGTATGGCGGTTTTATGACTATCTCGCTTATGACCCACTACCCCGAAGTGTTCAAGGTGGGCGTTGCGGGTGGCCCTGTAATCGATTGGAAGTGGTACGAGGTGATGTATGGCGAGCGCTATATGGAGACCGAGGCTACAAACCCCGAGGGCTTCGCTGCGACATCGCTCATTCCTCAGGCAAAGAATCTCAAGGGCAAGCTCTTGATTTGTCAGGGAGCAATAGACGACGTTGTTGTATGGCAACACTCGCTCTCGTTTGTCGATGCTTGCGTGGTTGAGAATGTACCTGTCGACTACTTCCCATACCCACGCTCGAGGCACAACGTGCGTGGCAAGTGGCGTGTGCACTTGATGCAGAAGGTGACCGACTACTTCGAAGATTATCTGCGATAAGTGTGCCAAAATGGCAGACCGAGCCGCTTGGCACGCAGATTGATGAATCGATAATCAACTTTTAATTTTGCATTTTTAATTTTTAATTTGAAGATATTATGACAGTAAAACCACTTTCAGACAGAGTACTTGTACTCCCAAACCCTGCTGAGACAACTACAGCGAGCGGTTTGATTATTCCCGACTCGGCAAAGGAGAAGCCAGCAGCGGGTAAGGTTATTGCGGTAGGCCCAGGCACTACCGAGGTTAAAATGGAGGTAAAGGTTGGCGACGAGGTGTTGTATGGCAAGTATGCTGGCACCGAGTTGAACATCGACGGCGTGAGCTACCTTATGATGGCGCAGCGTGATATCCTCGCAGTAGTTGAAAAGTAACGGAAAACGGAAAGGTGAAAACGGAAAACTAATTTTTCATTTTTAATTTAGAAAATATGGCTAAAGAAATAAAGTATAATGTTGAAGCAAGAAATCTCCTCAAGGAGGGTGTGGATGCTTTGGCTGATGCGGTAAAGGTAACACTCGGCCCTAAGGGCAGAAATGTGATTATCGGCAAGCCGTTTGGTGCGCCACACATCACAAAGGATGGCGTAACAGTAGCAAAGGAGGTTGAGTTGGAGGACTCATTCGCAAATATGGGTGCACAGATGGTACGTGAGGTGGCATCGAAGACCAACGACGATGCTGGTGACGGTACTACCACCGCAACAGTTCTCGCTCAGGCTATCATCGGCGTGGGTATCAAGAATGTGACCGCAGGTGCAAACCCAATGGATTTGAAGCGCGGTATCGACAAGGCTGTTTCGACCGTTGTGGCAAACCTTCGCGAGCAGTCGCAGGAGGTTGGCTCGGACAACTCGAAGATCGAGCAGGTAGCTACCATCTCGGCAAACAACGACAACACCATCGGTAAGCTCATCGCTGAGGCTATGGCAAAGGTAAACAACGAGGGCGTTATCACTGTCGAGGAGGCTAAGGGTACCGATACATACGTTGATGTTGTGGAGGGTATGCAGTTCGACCGTGGTTACATCTCGGCATACTTCATCACCAACACCGAGAAGATGCAGACCGAGTTGGAGAAGCCATATATCCTCATCACCGAC
>JAFYQY010000107.1 GCA_017559685.1 Alistipes sp. | reverse complement strand
GAAGCCTGCTTCACAGGCGGAGTGGGATGCTCTCTACGAGAAGATACACCACACCTTGCAGAGCGACATCCGTGAGATTGGTAAGGCGATGGGCGACAACTGCCAATTCTATGTGAATGTGGGTCTTGCAATCTATAATGGCCGTCAGGATAAGAAGGTTTCGCAGTCGGGCTACAAGTTGCAGCGCTCGCAGAACAATACCCACCTCTCGGAGGGTTTGGCGATGTATATTGCGAGCCTTGCCTACGCCTACACCTTGCTCGATATCAAGCAGGAGGATGTTAAGTTTTATCCTAAATACTCGAAGGATCCACAGCTTACGGGCGATCGTGGTAAGACTGACTTGATTGCTGTAGAGAATACTCCAGCCCTCGCTAAGCGAGCTCGCAAAATCGCTTGGAAGGCGCAAGACAAGAATAGAAAGTAGAGATTTCTCAGTATAAAAGAGTGAAAGCTCTTGATTATCCAGAGCCTCCGCAATTGGAGCGGAAACGCTGGGGTAATCAGGGGCTTC
Organism: Alistipes sp.; assembly: GCA_017559685.1. The sequence goes on along the minus strand of JAFYQY010000107.1, from coordinate 1,616 downwards.
TCTTTTTCTGCGCAGCAGAACCAAGTCCCCTTTTTCCAAAAGGGGATTTAGGGGATATGTCAATTCCGTTTAGTAACAAAGCGATTTTTCGCTTTGTTACTAAACTAACAATCGAATTTCTTGTAAAGTTCATTTACAATTTGTAAATTTGTATGGGTGAAATGTGGTTTTGCCCAAAGCAACCTCGTTTTGCGAGGTATTTGCAGGTTAAAATCGTTCTGATGAGTTCTTTTTGCACCTTGCTTGCGTCGTAAATGCTCACATAGGCTTACTATGCTGCGCTTTCCGCCACTGCGTAACGCATAAAAATAATCTCATCATTGACGATTTTGGCATTGTAAAAACAAAAGCTAATGGCTAACAGCTAAAAAAGAGACAAACAAAAACAACAATAAAAACTACAAAAACTATGGCAGAAAAGAAATTTATCACTTGTGATGGTAACTACGCCGCAGCGCATATTGCGTATATGTTCTCGGAGGTTGCAGCCATCTATCCTATCACGCCGTCGTCGACTATGGCAGAGTATGTTGATGAGTGGGCAGCACAGGGCCGTAAGAATATCTTCGGCGAGATTGTTAAGGTTGTTGAGATGCAGTCGGAGGCTGGTGCTGCAGGTGCAGTACACGGCTCGTTGCAGGGTGGTGCTTTGACATCGACCTTTACAGCATCGCAGGGTCTCTTGTTGATGATTCCGAATATGTACAAGATTGCTGGTGAGTTGCTTCCGGGCGTATTCCACGTTTCGGCACGTGCATTGGCTGCGCAGTCGCTCTCAATCTTTGGTGACCACCAGGACGTTATGGCAGCTCGTCAGACAGGCTTTGCTCAGTTGGCAACTTCGTCTGTCCAGGAGGTTATGGACTTGGCAGGTGTGGCTCACATCGTAGCCCTCAAGTCACGTGTTCCGTTCCTCCACTTCTTCGACGGTTTCCGTACCTCGCACGAGATTCAGAAGGTGGAGCTTATGGACGAGGCTTCGCTCACAAAGTTATTCGATCGTGAGGCTTTGAAGCAGTTCCGTGAGCGTGCGCTCAACCCTGAGTCGCCTGTAACTCGTGGTACAGCCCAGAACCCTGATATCTACTTCCAGACTCGTGAGGCTGCAAATAAGTTCTACGATGCAGTACCTGATATGGTGGCTGAGACTATGGCCGAGATTTCGAAGATTACAGGTCGTGAGTACAAGCCGTTCGTTTACTACGGTGCAGAGGATGCTGACCGTGTAGTTGTAGCTATGGGCTCGGTTACCGAGACCTTGCGTGAGTGCGTTGATTTCTTGAACGCTCGTGGCGAGAAGGTGGGTGTTGTAACCGTTCACCTCTACCGTCCATTCTCGGCGAAGTATCTCTTCAATGTATTGCCTAAGACAGTTAAGACTATCTGTGTTTTGGATCGTACCAAGGAGCCTGGAGCAAATGGCGAGCCTTTGTACCTCGATATCGTAGACGCATTCTACGGTCACGGGCTTCAGCCACAGATTATCGGTGGTCGCTACGGTCTTTCGTCGAAGGATACAACTCCTGCACAGATGTTGTCGGTATTCGCAAATATGGCACTCTCTACTCCAAAGAACCGCTTCACCGTGGGTATCGTCGATGACGTTACAAACCTCT
>JAFYQY010000106.1 GCA_017559685.1 Alistipes sp. | reverse complement strand
GATTCGGGCTTGCGCCCTTAATAGGATATTATAGGATTATCCTATCAAGTCCTATCAAGTCCTATCAAGCCGACAGGGTCGGCGCTCCTATCAACTCCTATCAAGAGTTTTCCGCCCTCCGCTTTCTGTTTTCCGTTTTTTTTTCTATCTTTGTGGTGATTTTTATAAATTTGGCATATTATGGATGTTATTGAATCGATAGTCTTGGGTGCGGTGCAGGGTTTGACCGAGTTCTTGCCCGTATCGAGTAGCGGACACCTCCAGCTTGCACGTGAGATTATGGGCGTAGAGATTGCTGAGAGCCTCACTTTCGACATCGCCCTTCACGCAGCAACCGTATTGAGCACAATCGTGGTGTTGTGGAGCGAGATTAGGCGACTTCTCGTGGGTGCATTCGTCTTTTCGGGCAAAATCAACGAGGAGCAGTCCTATATCCTCAAAATCGTACTCTCGATGATTCCTGTCGGCATCGTGGGCGTATTCTGCAAAGATTATATCGACCAAATATCGGGCAATATGTGGGTTGTGGGAGCGATGTTGCTCTGCACCTCGGCGTTGTTGGCGTTTGCCTACTACGCCAAGCCTCGCCAGAAGGAGACAATTTCGTATCGTGACTCTTTTATTATAGGTATTGCGCAGGCGTGTGCGACGATGCCGGGACTTTCACGCTCGGGTTCGACCATCGCTACAGGCTTGTTGCTCGGCAATAAGAAGGAGAGCGTGGCGAAATTCTCGTTCCTGATGGTGTTGCCTCCGATTCTCGGTAATGCTTTGCTCGATATCGTGAAGGGCGACTTCGGCGGAGGAGTAGAGGTTGTGCCTTTGATTGCGGGTTTCGTGACCGCCTTCGTGACGGGAGCGTTGGCTTGCAAGTTTATGCTCGAGATAGTAAAGCGTGGAAAACTTATCTGGTTTGCCGCATATTGCGCTTTGGCGGGTGCGGTAGCGATTGTTACACAGTTGTTATAGCAGATTATGAAACGACTATTTACAGCGGCAATTTTGCTCTGTTTGGCACTCAATGCACAGGCTTTCAAGGTCTATGTATTTGTCGATATGGAGGGTAGTACGGGCATTACAAGTCGTGAGCAGGTGCTCAATGGCGAGGGTGCTATGCGTATGGCCGAGGATATAAATGTCTGCGTGGATGCCTGCTTCAAGGCGGGTGCTACGAGTGTCGTGGTGCGAGATGGCCACGGCAGGGGTTGTAACGTCGATGCGACGTTGATTGACAAACGTGCGGAACTTATTCAAGGCCCTACTCCAAACGAGAGATTTAAGAATATAGATGGTAGTGCAGCAATAATACTGCTCGGATACCACGCAATGTCGATGACACCAAATGCGATACTTGCTCACTCCTACGACTCGAAGCGTACGCAAGCGCTCTATCTCAATGGTCGAGAGATTGGCGAGATTGGTATGGATGCCTTGATTGCGGCAGAGCACAAGGTACCTGTGGTAATGGTGTCGGGTGCTGATGATGCTTGTCGTGAGGCTAAAGAGTGGATTCCAGGTGTTGTTGTATGCCAGGTTAAGCGCTCGACAACAACGCAGTCGGGAGTATGTCTCTCTCCGAAAAAGTCGCATAAGCTGATTGCAAAGAGAGTGAAGCAGGCGCTTGCTAAACGCAATAAGATAGCGATAATTACACCTCAATATCCTGCGGTGTTGCGCAGAGAGCATATTGACAATGGCTCGGTGCGAGCCTATCACCCCGACTACCGCCGAAATCCTAATCCTCGAATTACGGAGAAGGTGTCGGAGCATAGCGTTGAGCAACTCATCGTAGGCAAACCAAAGAGAAAGTAGAGATAAAACGATATGATAGATTTTAAGAATTTCAACCCGAAGGAGGAGGGCTATGTTGCGGTTATCGATAAACCGCTCGAGTGGACCTCGTCCGATGTGGTGCGTAAGATAAAGTTCCGTCTCAACAAGATGGGACATCGCAAAATCAAAATCGGTCACGCAGGTACGCTCGATCCGTTGGCTACGGGACTTTTGTTGGTCTGTATCGGCAAGGCGACCAAGCAGGTGGACGCCCTGCAGGCCGAGCGTAAGGAGTATGTGGCAGAGCTGATGCTCGGCGCCACAACACCGAGCTACGATATGGAGCACCCTGTAGATAAAACCTATCCGACCGACCATATCACTCGTGAGAAGGTCGAGGAGGCGTTGCTCTCGCTTACGGGCGAACGCTTGCAGGCTCCGCCAATCTTCTCTGCAAAGAAGGTTGAGGGATTGCGTGCCTACGAGTTGGCACGTGCTGGCGAAGAGGTCGAGTTGCGCAAGGCGCTGATAAATATCTACTCGATAACGCTCGAGGAGTACGATATGCCGAAGGTGCGCATCCGTGTGGAGTGCAGCAAGGGCACGTATATCCGCTCGTTGGCGCACGAGATAGGCCAGGCACTCGATAGTGGCGCCTACCTCACATCGTTGCGTCGTACCCGAAATGGCGCATTTTCGGAGAAAGATGCCATTTCGTTGGACGATTTCTTGAAAAATTTGCCTTTAGACGAAACAAAAGAGTAAATTTTTCGTAGTACCTGTGATTATTGCGCATTTTTTTGCGTGAGATACAGTTTGTAGAGGGTAACACTTTTATAAAAAAATATGAAACTTTCACACTATGATTTCGATTTCAATCCGGATTTGATTGCCAAATATCCGGAGATAAATCGTGATGATGCTCGATTGCTGGTAGTTCACCGTGAAACAGGCGAGATTGAGCATAAATTGTTTAAGGACATCATCGACTACTTCGAGGAGGGTGATACCTTTGTTCTCAACGACACAAAGGTCTTTCCAGCTCGTCTCTATGGCAACAAGGAGAAGACGGGTGCCGAGATCGAGGTGTTCCTCTTGCGTGAGTTGAATCGTGAGTTGAAGTTGTGGGACGTATTGGTAGACCCAGCTCGCAAGATTCGTATCGGTAACAAACTCTACTTCGGCGAGGACGATATTCTCGGTGCAGAGGTTATCGACAATACCACCTCTCGTGGTCGTACCTTGCGATTCCTCTATGATGGTCCACACGAGGAGTTCAAGGAGGTTCTCTTCCGCTTGGGCGAGACTCCGCTTCCATCGTGGGTACGAGAGAAGGTCGAGCCAGAGGATGCCGAGAACTATCAGACAATCTTCGCAGCTAAGGAGGGTGCTGTGGTAGCTCCTACCGCAGGTATGCACTTCTCGAAGCACCTCTTGAAGCGAATGGAGATTTTCGGTATCGAGAAGACTTTCGTCACTTTGCACGCAGGCTTGGGTAACTTCCGCACCGTCGATGTTGAGGACTTGTCGAAGCACAAGGTAGATTCGGAGCAGTTCTTCGTAACACCTGAGAGCGCTGAGGCTATCAACAAGGCAAAGCGTGAGAATCACAAGGTCGTGGCTATCGGTACTACCGTTATGCGCACACTCGAGACAGTAGTTTCGACTCACGGAATGGTAACGGCACAGGAGGGATGGACCAATAAGTTCATCTTTGCACCGTACGACTTCACCGTTGCCGACGCTATGGTGTCGAATCTCCACACTCCAGGCTCTACGCAGCTTATGATGGTGGCAGCATTTGGTGGCTACAACACCGTAATGAATGCCTATAAGGTTGCAGTAGAGGAGGGTTACCGCTTCGGAACCTACGGCGATGCAATGTTGATTCTCTAAACCAAAATTAAGAATAATCGTATATTAAACATAAAAAGCAAGAGCGATGGTGAATAACAAAATATTGTACATTTGTCAGCAGATAATGCCTTACCTCCCCGAGAATGAGGAGTCGGGCTTGTGCCGACAGCTTTCGCAGGCAATGCAGGAGTTGGGCAACGAGATTCGCACATTTATGCCTCGCTATGGCTGTGTGAACGAACGCCGCAATCAGTTGCACGAGGTAATACGATTGTCGGGTATGAACCTTATCATCAACGATGACGACCATCAGTTGATTATCAAGGTTTCGTCTATTCCTTCGGCTCGTATTCAGATATACTTCATCGACAACGACGACTTCTTCTCTCGCAAGGCGGTTTTGACCAACGAGGAGGGCAAGGAGTTTGAGGATAACGATGCTCGTATGATGTTCTTTGCACGTGGTGTGTTGGAGACAGTCAAGAAGTTGCAGTGGAAGCCGAGCGTGGTACATTGCCACGGTTGGTTCTCGGCAATTGCTCCGATCTATCTCCGCAATATGTTCAAGGACGATCCTCTTCTTTGCGACTCGAAGATTGTGGTGTCGCTCTACGAGGATCAGTTCAAGACTCCGCTCAATGCCGAGCTTGGCCAGAAACTCGTTAATGAGGGAGCCGAGAGCGACGATGTTGCAAAAATGAAGGACACTTCATACGAAAGTGTGATGCGTTTCGTTATAGATAATGTCGATGGCGTGGTTGCAGGCTCAGAGAAGGCCAACCAGGCGTTGCTCGACTATGCTCGTCAGAGCGGTAAGAAGGTACTCGAGTACCACTCGCCTGAGGAGGAGGGATTTTTTGATAACTACAACCGTTTCTATGAGGAACTTTTCTAACAGATTTTGTAAAACCATATCTGCGCTGTTGGTCGTAGTGGCAACTTTCGTATTCGGAAGTTGTACGATGACTGCCGACAACACCCTCGGCTCGAACATTATGCCCGAGGATCAGGTTATGGTGATGCGACATCTGAAAATTAAGGGTAATACAATCGTTCGTTATAACCCCGATACCGAGTCAAACGAGGAGATAGACGCTTCGCTCGATGGAAAGAACTTCGTCGAGACACGCCTCTATCGCACCGATTCGCTCCTTTCGTCGAATCTTGGCGTAGGCTATTTGGGTGTGCGTCGTAGCGACACGCTCGGAGTTCGTACAGCGGGCTTTGCATCGTCAATGCTCTATATGAACGCCATCGACGAGGAGAAGGGCTTTGGTTACAAGCCAATCTTCGACACGATGATGTTGGTTATGTCGATCAAAAACTACGGAGGTGACACACTCGTTCCTATTCGCTACAAGGTCTACGAGTTGAAGAAGCCGTTGGCTGGCGAGGTTTTGAAGTACGACGAGAAGCGAGAGAAGGACTCTATCGCCTACATCAACTGCGACTTGAGCGCAGTCTACGATGAGTCGAAGCCTATTTTCGAGTTCACCTTCCCTAAGAGCGAACTCAAGCAGGGCCCTTCGACCTTGATGATTCCGATGGAGACAACCGAGCACTCGTGGGACTATGCTCGTCGATTGATGCTTATCCCTGACAACTATGCCGATGCGGGTAGCGATTGGGATGGTTATGGTCGTGACAGCGTCGAGTTCTACACCGATGACGAGAAGTGGGCGAATAAGTTCTACGGTTTGTATATTAAGCCCGATTTGGCGAATACTCCGAGTGATAAGCGAGGTGCATTCTACGAACTCGACCTTTCGGCTTCGGGCGTGATGTTGCAGGGTAGAAGTCGCAATCCGAAGGATCCGACAATGATTCAGGATACTGTGGGTATGTACTACTACTTCTACGACAGCGAGTCGAAGTTCAACACTTCGGTAAATAAGGTTGAGCACGACTACTCGCAGGGTTTGTCGGGAGCATCGTTGTTGAATAGCATCGAGATGGGTAACTCGAAGTCTCGTGAGGAGCGTACTCGTGTTTCGACCTGCTATGTCGAGGGCTTGGGTGGCCCTGCAACCGAGATATATCTCACCGACGACTTCTTGAACGAGTTGGTGGCACTCGAGGCTACCGAGCAGGGTGAATACTCTCGTCTTGGTATCAACCAGTGCTTGCTTACGATATATGTGGCAGGTGCCGACTACGATTGGGCTGTAACACAGAGTCGTGCCGAGCAGTTGACGCCTATGTTGAATAGTTCGTTCACCCGTTTGGGTACATATTTGAACTACAATACGCTCTCGCCGATTATCGATTACGACTATGTCTACGAGAGTACCTACAATACGGATATCAACTACAACGGATATCTCGACCGTAGCCGTGGCTGTTATATTTTGAATATTACGGCTCACATCCAGAAGGTATTCAACTCGATGCGTCAGGAGGATGGCACCTACGATGTATCGAAGGCCGACGAGAAGATGCGTAGCCTCTATATCGGTGCCGAGGCGACCTCGCCGTATGCTCTTACCGAGAGCGTATTGCAGGGCGAGGTGGGCACAAACGCTGCGCCGATACAGTTTGATTTGACATATACATTAGTGAAATAGTTTACACTCACGAGGGCCCCGACGGAGTTTTGACGGTGGGGCAGTGCGGTGTTGAAAGAGATATAAAAGAAATGCAAGAGAATTTAGTAATTGTGGAGTCCCCTGCGAAGGCGAAGACCATCGAGAAGTTTTTGGGCAAGGAGTTTGTCGTAAAATCGAGTTTTGGTCATATTCGAGACCTTCCTAAGAAGGAACTCAGCATCGATATCGAGAAGGGCTTTGTACCTACCTACGAAATTCCAAAGGAGAAGAGCAAACTCGTAACCGACTTGACAAAGGCTGCTTCGGAGGCGAAGACGGTTTGGTTGGCAAGTGATGAGGACCGTGAGGGAGAGGCTATTGCTT
>JAFYQY010000105.1 GCA_017559685.1 Alistipes sp. | reverse complement strand
TCGCTCTCGGGCGGAACTGCCGAAAACCCCGACACCGTATTGGAGGTGGGTTGCGGTATGGGCGTACTTACGCAGTACCTCCTGCGCCGTGACGACATCATCACCTACGGCGTAGATATCGACACCGAGAGTATCGCCTATCTTCACGCTCACTACCCCGACTTCACGCCCCGTTTGCGTGAGGGCGACTTCCTCAAGATGGATCTCGCCGAGCACTTCCCCGATGGTGTAAAGGTTATCGGCAACTTTCCATACAACATCTCATCGCAGATATTTTTCAAGATTATCGAGCATCGCAACCTCATCCCCGAGAGCGTGGGAATGATTCAGAAGGAGGTTGCCGAGCGCATCGCCGAGAAGGAGGGCTCAAAGACCTACGGCATATTGAGCGTATTATTGCAGGCGTGGTACGATATCGACTACCTCTTCACCGTTTCGGAGAAGGTTTTCAACCCACCACCAAAGGTTAAGAGCGCCGTTATCCGTCTCCGTCGAAACAACACCGAGAAGCTCGATTGCGACGAGCAACTCTTCGTTAAGGTCGTTAAGGCGTCGTTCGGACAGCGCCGTAAGATGTTGCGCAACTCGTTGCGTTCGGCCTTTGGCGACTTCCACGGTGCCGAGCACCCATTCTTCACCAAGCGTGCCGAGCAGTTGTCTGTAGCCGACTTTGTGGAGCTTACAAAGTGGGTCTCAGAAAATAGATAAGAGAGAACTAATTTTGAATTCTGCATTTCCAAAATACGATCTTCTTGTTGTTGGTGCGGGACTATTTGGTGCCGTAGCGGCTTATCGTGCCCACAAGATGAGCAAACGTGTTTTGGTCATCGACCGTCGCTCGCACGTAGGCGGAAACTGCTACTGCGAGGAGCACGACGGAATATTTGTTCACAAGTACGGAGCACACATCTTCCACACCTCGAACAAGGAGGTTTGGGAGTTCGTAAACCAGTTTGTAGAATTTAAGACCTTCGTTCACTCGCCACTCGCCAACTACAACGGCGAGATATACCCCTTGCCGTTCAATCTCAACACCTTCAAGTGCCTTTGGGGCGTAACAACAGCCGAGGAGGCACAGGCGAAGATTGAGGAGCAGAGGCTACACCTCGACCACGAGCCTCGTAACCTCGAGGAGCAGGCATTATCACTCGTTGGACACGATGTCTACGAAAAACTTATCAAGGGCTATACCGAGAAGCAGTGGGGGCGAGAGTGCAAAGAGCTTCCTGCGTGGATAATTCGACGTCTGCCGCTCCGCTTCGAGCGCAACAACAACTACTTCAACGACACCTATCAGGGTATACCTGTCGGCGGATATAACCCTTTGATTGAGAGGTTGTTAGGGGGTATTGAGGTGCGACTCGACACCGACTATTTCTCGGCACGTGAGGAGTTCGACGCAATGGCCGAGAAGGTGCTCTATACGGGCGAGTTAGATCGCTTTTACGACTATCGTTTTGGGGCATTGGAGTACCGTTCACTCCGCTTCGAGGAGGAGCAACTCGCACAGGCCGACTTTCAGGGTGCTGCGGTGGTGAACTACACCGACCGAGAGACCCCTTTCACACGCATTATCGAGCATAAGCACTTCGAGGATAGGGGTACTGCACATACTGTTATTACGCACGAGTACCCGATGGAGTGGCACGAGGGCGCCGAGCCATACTACCCTATAAACAATGAGCGCAACACCTCGCTCTATGCCAAGTATCGCACTCTTGCCGATGCGGAATCGAAATATCTCTTTGGTGGTCGTCTCGCCGACTATCGCTACTACGATATGCATCAGGTGATTGAAAAAGCTTTGGAGCTTTTTTAATTCAAAATGCAGAATTTGTTTTACGCCCCCCTATCCAAAAAATCGTAAATGGTGGTGGAAATTTTGTACTAAACAAGAAAGCGAATCCGCAGCATAGTAGACCTATGTGAGGAATTCGCTTATCGCAGAGCAGTGCAAAATTTACCCGCCAGACCTACACCCACCAAAAATCGTAAATGATTAGGCTATTTTTGTGCAAGACAAGGTAGCAAGAGCGGAGCATACTTTGGCGTATGTGAGCATCTTGCTATCCGCAGGCTTGTGCAAAAAGAGCCAATCAGAACGATTTTATATCTGTTTGCGTAGACGTGCAACGGGTATATCAAGCATCTCTCGATATTTGGCAACGGTACGACGGGCGATGCAATAACCTTTGTCGTTGAGAATATTCATAAGTTGCTCGTCGGTGAGTGGCTTGCGCTTGTTCTCGGTGGAGATAGACTCTCGAAGGATATTTTTAACCTCGTAGCTCGAGACCTCTTCGCCACTCTGTGTCTGCATAGCCTCAGAGAAGAGAGATTTTAATAATATGATGCCAAATTGCGTCTGGACATATTTGCTGTTTACCACACGGGAGATGGTCGATACATCGAGGCCTGTGCGGTCGGCAATATCTTTGAGAATCATCGGGCGCAACTTGCTCCTATCGCCGTCACGGAAGTACTCACGCTGATAGTCGAGTATGGTCTGCATAGTGCGCATAAGGGTGTCGTGGCGTTGCTTTATCGCCGACATAAACCACTTTGCCGAGTCGATTTTGCTCTTTATAAATTGGATTGCATCCTTGTCACTATCGCTCTTTTCGCCCTTAGAGGTTGCCATATCACGAATCATCTCGACATAGTGGCGATTGATACGCAACTCGGGGATATTATAGGAGTTGAGCGAGAGATCGAACTGACCGTCGTGGTAGTCGAGCAGGAAGTCGGGGATGATATATGGTGCCGACTCCGAACCCTCCTCCGAAAAGAGGTTGCCAGGCTTTGGCGAGAGGTGCTGTATGGTGAGCACCGCCTCACGGAACTCCTCCTCCGACACCGCAAGGCGTGCGATAAGGCGTTCGTAGTGTTTTTTGACAAACTCCTCGAAGTGGTTGGTCAAGATGCGATGTGCCAGGATGCGCTCGGGAGTATCGAGAGGTTGCGACTCAATCTGCAAGAGCAACGACTCTCGCAGATCACGAGCACCCACGCCTACAGGCTCCAAGTGCTGAATGATTGAGAGCAGACGCTCCAACTCCTCGGTCGAGGTCTCGACACCGAGCGAAAAGGCGATATCGTCCGACAGCGACTCGAGGTCTCGACGAAGGTAGCCGTCGGCATCGATACTGCCGATAAGGAACGAGGCGAGTTGCATCTCGTACTCCGAGAGATTTTTATAGCCCAACTGCTCGATGAGCGACTCCTGAAGGGAGCGACCACCCGAGATTTGGACATTTCGAGGTTGGTCATCCTTTGAGTAGTGGTTCAATCGGCTCTTATAAGCGGGGGTATCATCCTCACGCAGATA
>JAFYQY010000104.1 GCA_017559685.1 Alistipes sp. | reverse complement strand
GTTGCACTTCTCGAGTGCCCAACCGATGATGATAGGCATACCCATCAAACCGAAGTTCTGCACCCAGAAGATAAGCGAGTAGGCGCTACCCAAGAAGCGCTTGTCCATAATCTTTGGAATCGAAGGCCACAACGATGCAGGTACCAACGAGAACGATACACCAAGCAAGAGAATAGCCGAGTAGGCAACAATCTTGTTAGGGTAGAGTGGTAATACCACAGCGAATGTGAGGTGGCAAGCAATCATCAAGAGTGCACCGAGAATCAACATACTTGCGCCCTTACCTCTCTTGTCGAGGAACCAACCGAGGAAAGGAGTAACGCACGCAGCACCGATAGGGAACCAACGGAAAATATCCGAAGCCATAGTAGCATCGAGACCGAGGTTGCTCTGCAACATATTGGATGCGAACTTCTGGAATGGGAAGATAGCCGAGTAGTACAATACGCACAACATAGCAACGATCCAGAACAACTTGCTCTTGAAGATGTTGATTACATCGGCAAACTTGAACTCCTCCTCGCTCTCGCCCTGAACAGCGTCAGCACCGAGCTGATTGTCGAGTTTCTTATCCATAACGCAGAATACGAGGTAGCATAACAAACCGATAACGAGGAGTGCTGCACAGAGTGCTACAGGGCGTACAATGCTCTCGTCAAGACCGCCAATACCTGCGATACGAGGCGAGATTGTAAAGATAATGAATACGCTCACACGTGTGAGAGCCATCTCCAAGCCCATAGCGAGTGCCATCTCCTTGCCCTCGAACCACTTTGCCAACGCCTTCGAAGCGGTGATACCAGCCATTTCGGCACCACAACCGAAGATCATAAAGCCGAGCGATGCGAGCTTTGCGCTACCTGGCATTGCAGTCCACCACGAGTTCAACCAACCCTCGAGTGCGGTTCCTGCAAACCAATCGCTTACAGCGTAGAACTTAATTCCTGCACCTGCAATCATCACGAGTGCCGATGTAACACCTGTGAAGCGGATGCCCATCTTGTCGAGAATGATACCTGCGATAATCAAGAAACCGCAAGTGTTGAGAAGGTACTCCGAACCTGCGAAAGTACCGAAAATGTCAGATGTCCAGCCACGCTGCACCTGAACCAACTCCTTGATAGGAGAGATCACATCAACGAACATATGCGCAAAGAGCATCATAAGGGCGATGAGTACCATCGCACCCCCACGAGCCCACGCAGAGTCGTTCAACTTCTTTTGAATTGTTTGAGTCATAACTTTTTGATATTTAAGTTTTTAATATGTGTTGTAGTTACTATTTTGCGTACTGCTTCAGCACCTCGTACGCCTCCTCGATGCCCAACTCGCCCGCCTTCGATATGTCGAGGCATCCCTTGCGGGTATCCTTCATATATATCTGTATCAAGCCTCGGTTGTAGTACGCCTCGGCGAAGTTAGGGTTTAATTCGATAGCCTTCGTATAGTCCTCGAACGCCTCGGGGAGTCTGCCCGACAAGGCGAGGAGGTTTGCACGGTTGTAGTAGGCGTAGGCAAACTCCGAGTAGAGCTTTATCGCCTTGGTCAGGTCGGCAATCGCCTCGTCGTAGTTGTAGGTACGGGAGGTGCGATTGTGGAGCTGTCGTGCAGGGTCGCTCTCAATCGAAATGCGCTGGTAGGCGTTGTCGATCGAGGATATAAAGTCTATCATTTCGGCCTGTGTTGTGGCACGGTTGAGATAGACGAATGGATTGGTTGGCGATGCGTTAATTGCTGATGTATAGGTGTTTAACGCATTTGTATACTGCTTAACCAAAGTCTCCGAAATAGCCAATGAGAACAACTCGTCGAATGATGCTGTAGCCTTGTTGGTGGTCTGCTTCAAACGGCGATTTACAGCCACGAGCGAGTCTGGCGCAAGCGTGCTCTCTCGGCACGAAATCGCCAAAATTGGGTTGTCGAGGTGCTTTATGAAGTCCTCGGCACGTTGTGCGTGATATTTGCTTGCTGTGGCGGTCTGCTTGGTTGAGTCCTTTGTGAATGTAAACTTAAACATTGGCAAGAGAGCCATCTTCTCGTTGTTTGTGCGACGTGAAGTGATGTGCTCAAACGACGAGCCCGCCAACTTGCTGTCGAACGAAAGCAGCTTGTCGAAACGACGTGTTGTGTCTGCGTAGATTGAGTATGTGCTGTCATTCAGACGTGATTTGTACTCCGCAATCTTACGCTCGGCGGTCTGCTTGTCGCTACGAGCTCCCTTGTAGTCGCCCAAAAGGTGACGCAAGTAACTGCGACCGAGATAGGCGTTCGCAAAGTCGGGGTAGAGCTCAATCGCCTTGCTGTAGTCATCCTTCGCACGCTCGATTTTACCCAACTGCTGGTAGAGTAGTGCACGGTTGTAGTAGACGAGCACATTCTCGGGTGAGTACTCCGCAACCTTGTTGTAATCTTCGAGTGCTCGGTTGTAATCGCCTATGCTCGAGCGGATTATCGCACGATTGAAGTAGGTGATGGAGCTTGTGGAGTCGAGCTGAATAACCTTGTCGAGATCGGCAAGCGACTGCGTAGGACGGTTTGTGGCGTTGTAGACTAATGCTCGATTGAAGTAGGACATAGCCAGCGTCGTGTCGCATTTTACCGCCAAGTCGAAATCTGTCTCAGCCTCGTTATAGCGCTTTTGTTCGAGGTAGAGAACGCCACGGCGGTTGTAGCCCATAGGACTCTCACGGTTGGTGCGGATGCCCTGCTCGAAGTCGGACAAAGCCTGCACGGTATCCTTCAGGTAGAGGTAGCATACACCACGATTGAGATATGCGTCGGCAACCTTTTTCTCGTAACGGATAAAGTTGTCGAAATCTTTAATAGCCTCCTCGAATTGCTGATTCAGCAGACGTGTTACACCACGTGAATAGTAGGGGTTTGGCAGGTCGGGACGCAACTCGATAGCTTCACGGAAATCGTTGAGCGCATCGTCGTAATTGCCTAAACGAGAACGTGTTATAGCACGGTATGTAAAGGCGGTTGTGAATACGGGGTTGCGTTCTATCGCCTCAGTAAAGTCGGCCTCAGCACCAAGCAAATCGTCGAGGTTGTACTTGGCGATACCTCGCAGGAAGTAGCCCTCGTAGGCGCTCTCGTCAAAGCGCAACAGCACATTCAAGGTGCGAATTGCCTCCTTGAAGTCGTTATCCATCATCTGCTTGCGACCGATATAGAAGAAGTAGTCACGGTTGTACTGCGCCACAGCCGAAGTTGTGGCGAAGATGATGAACAATATGCCGAGAATTAACCTACGCATGTTTTTTGCTATTAGCTATTAGCTATTGGCCATTAGCCATTAGCCATTAGCCATTAGCTTTTTAGTGTTTAACTACTCACTACTAACTATTCTCTACTCACTGAACTTTAGTTGTCGTTGTAACCAAAACGGCTGAGCTGACGGTCGTTATTGCGCCAGTCGTCGTTCACTTTTACAAAGAGTTGCAAGAATACTTTCTTGCCGAGGAACTCCTCGATGTCGGCACGTGCCTGCTGGCCTACCTTCTTGAGACGCTCGCCCTTGTGGCCGATAACGATGCCCTTCTGCGAGTTGCGAGCTACGTAAATTGTAGCCGAAATGCGGTCGATTGTCGGCTCCTCCTTGTAGCTATCTATCTCAATCTCACAGCAGTACGGAATCTCCTTGTCGTAGTTGAGAAGAATCTTCTCACGGATAATCTCCGAAGCGAAGAAACGCAAAGTCTTGTCGGTCAGCGTATCCTTTGGATAGTACGGCTCACCCTCAGGCAAATTCTCGAGAATCTTGGCAAAGATAGCCTCGATGTTGAAGTGCTCCTTTGCCGAAGCAGGGATGATTGTCGCCTCTGGTAAGCGCTCGTGCCACTCGGCAACAATCTGCTCGAGCTTCTCCTGTGTTGTAAGGTCAATCTTGTTAATAACCACGATGGTAGGCATTGCGCTTGACTGCAACTTCTCGATAATCTCAGCGTTGCGCTCGCTCTGCTCCTCGACGGTGTCGGTAACGTAGAGTACAACATCGGCATCGCTCACTGCGCCACGCACGAAGTTCATCATCGACTCCTGCAATTTGTATGCAGGCTTCAAGATGCCTGGGGTGTCGGAGTAGACGATCTGGAAATCGTCGCCATTCACAATACCCATAATACGATGGCGTGTAGTCTGTGCCTTCGAGGTTATGATTGAAAGTTTCTCGCCTACGAGGGCGTTCATTAATGGTGATTTGCCGACATTTGGGTTGCCGATGATATTTACAAAACCACTCTTGTGCATACTCTTTTTATATAGTTTAAAGCGCAAAGAT
>JAFYQY010000010.1 GCA_017559685.1 Alistipes sp. | reverse complement strand
GGCAGGCTTGTTCCCTCCAAAGGGTACTTTGAGCCACGTTTCTGTATTCGAGTGGGCTGGCTATCCAAAGTTGTTGCTTGCGTCGGATATCGCTGTATTGCCACAGCCTGACTTCAAGCAGAAACTTACTCTTATCAAGTATTTGGCTCAGACAGCTAAGTTGCTCGGCGTTGATTGTCCAAAGATCGCTTGCGTAGCCGCTATGGAGTTGGTAAATGCAAATATGCCGGCTATGGCTGAGGGTGCTATCATCTCGAAGATGGCAGACCGTGGTCAGTTGGGCAATGTAATCGTTGATGGTCCGCTTTCTCTCGACGTTGCTCTCTATCCTGAGGTTGCAGCTCACAAGAAGGTTAAGGGCTCGGCAGTTGCAGGTGATGCTGATGCGTTGTTGTTCCCTAACTTGGAGTCGGGTAACGTATTCTTCAAGAGCGTATCGCACATCGGTCACGGCGAGTTGGCTGCAATGGTTGTTGGTACTAACAAGCCTTGCGTATTGACCTCTCGTGGCGACTCGGCTTTGTCGAAGAAGTATTCGATTGCGTTGGCTTGCCTTGCAGCAAAATAGTATAGTTAAAAGTGAAACATTTAATCTTAAACGGTCCTAACCTCAATTTGCAGGGTAGGCGTGAAAAGTCGGTTTATGGTGCGGAGTCGTTCGAGGAGTTTGTTCCTCGCCTCCGCACCCTATACTCGGCACATACTATCGACTACGCCCAGTCGAATATTGAGGGCGAACTTATCGATACGCTCCACAATGCAGAGGGTGAGTATGACGGCGTACTCTTCAATGCGGGTGGTTACACCCACACCTCGGTTGCTTTGCGTGATGCGATAGGTGCAATTTCGGTGCCTGTTATCGAGATTCACATCTCGAATGTGGCTGCTCGTGAGGAGTTCCGCCACACTTCGCTTATCGGGGCAACCTGTGTAGGCACTATTGCAGGCTTCGGTCTCGACTCGTACCGACTCGGCATCGAGGCGATGTTGAATAGAATCTAATTGACGATTTTCCGTCATCAACCATCAACCTGATGAGTGAAAAACTCATAAATAAAGTTGCAAAAGGAGTTGCGTGGAGCACAGCCGAGAAGTTGTGTTCTATGCTTTTGCAGATGGTCGTAAGTATTGTTGTAGCTCGCCAACTTGCCCCCGAAGATTTTGGTGTAATGGCGATTTTGACATTCTTTACGGCTGTGGCGTTGGTGCTGGTTGATAGCGGTTTTTCGCAGATATTACTCCGCAAGAAGGAGCCTACGAATGACGACTACAAGTCGGTATTCCTCTTCAATCTGGCGGTATCGGTCGTGTTGTATGGCGTTTGTGTGGCATTGTCGCCACTCTTGGCTCGATACTACGACTTGTCGGTGATACGAGATATTGCTCCCATTCTCTTTTTGCTTCTTCCGCTGAACGCCTTGGGCATCATTCAAAATACGAAGCTCTCTCGTGAGTTCCGATTTGGAGTGCTGTCACGCATAAACTTTGCAGCTTCGTTTGTTGCGGGAGTTGCGGCTATTGTAGTGGCTGTGTATGGCGGTGGCGTATGGGCGTTGGTGGCGCAGAGAGTTTTGGTCGTAGCAGTCAAATCGTCGCTTCTGTGGTGGCGAGGAGGCTGGCGAGGAGAGGGCTCATTTAGTGGCGTTGCGTGGCGCAAGATGGCTCCATTTTCGTTTCTCTTGATGGCTACCGATGTTGTCGCTGCATTGTACAATAATGTGGCTCAACTCTTTATCGGCAAGGTCTATAATACGGATGAACTCGGCTACTTCAATCAGGCGCAGAAGATTAAGGATTTGCCTGTGCAGTCGGCTGTATCGTCGGTGCAATCGGTGACATATCCGGCATTGGCAAAGATAAAGGACGAAAGTGAAAAGTTTGCCGAGAGTTATCGCAAGGTACTCTTGGTAAATATCTTTGTTATGGCGCCTATGGTGGCGGGACTATCGGCTGTGGCAGAGCCTCTGTTTAAGGTGTTGCTCGGCGATAAGTGGTTGCCAACCGTTCCGTATTTCGAGGTTATAGTTCTCTCGGGCATCCTTTTCCCGTTGGCTATGGTGGCTTACAATGTGCTGAAGGTGCATAGCGACGGCAAAATAATACTCCTGTTAGAGCTGCTCAAAAAGGCTGTTATGACGGTCGTTTTGGCATTTGCAATTCCGCATTCGCCAATGGCTGTCGCTTGGGGTTTGGTTGCAATGACCTTCGTTGAGTTCTTTGTAAACTTTACTGCAACACGACGTTACACCTCACTTTCGTGGTGGTCGATGGTGCGCTCATTGTTACCTTCGCTACTGCTTACTGCTGTGATGTATGTGGCGGTTAAGGTAGTAGGGTGTTATGGCGCATCGCTCTCGGATCCTTTGCTATTGTTTGCACAGATTGCTACGGGCGTAGTGGTATATGCGTTGGGTGCGTGGTTGTGCCGATTGGAGGCCTATTCGGAGTTTGTAAAAACTATTAAGGGTGTTTTGAAACGATGAGAATGTATGGCGAATTTGATTTTATTGGCGACATCCGTGACTTGTTCGCCAAAGTACCCAAGCGAGGCTTCGAGGGTATAGGAGACGATTGTGCCGTGTTGCCTATGGGCGACGAGGCGTTGCTCTTTACCTCGGATATGCTCAATGAGGGTGTTCACTTCCTTACCGATAGGAGTACTGCATTTCAGATTGGTTATAAATCGTTGATGGTAAATATCAGCGATGTGGCAGCTATGGGCGCAATACCTGTTGCGACATTGCTCTCGTTGGCTCTCCCCGAGGATAAGTTTGGCGAGTGGTCGAAAGATTTTATGAAAGGCTACTACGAGGCGTCAAAAAAATATGGCGTAAAGCTCGTGGGTGGCGATACAACCAAGTCGGAGTCGGGCGTTTGCATAAGCGTAACAGCGATTGGTCGTGCGCCTAAAGCGAATATCAAGCGTCGCTCGAAGGCTAAAACGGGTGATATTGTGATGGTTACGGGCGAGTTAGGCGCATCGGCAGCTGGTTTGCGTAATGTGCTAGAGGGGAAACTTCGTACTCGAAATGCCAAGATACATTTGATGCCCGAGGCGCAAGTGCTCGAGGGTGAGTGGCTGGGCAAGCAGGAGGCCGTTCACGCAATGTGCGACGTTTCGGATGGTGTGGCTTCCGACTTGCAGCATATCATTGACGAATCGAAGAAATCGGCTATTATATCTGCG
This sequence comes from Alistipes sp., assembly GCA_017559685.1. Next base: position 10,178 of record JAFYQY010000010.1, on the reverse strand, counting down.
CTTCCTGTTGCGAAGGGTGCAAATTGGGCTGACGCATTTGGAGGTGGTGAAGATTATAAACTGCTTCTTACGGTTGATCAGAGCCAGGCCGATGAGCTGGCAAAGCGATTCGAGCGTAAATTCGGCACACCTTTATATAATATAGGTAGAATTATTAAGCCAAACTACGACGTCTACGAGATAGGCGTCGAGCAAAAGAATGGCGAGGTGCTGTTTAGTTCGGCTGGATGGGGTGGATATCACCACTTCTAAGACCTATTCGACGATAAAAACCTGCTCGTTTTTACCCTGCATAAAGTACTTCTCACGAGCATACTGCTCCAAGAATTCGTCGTTTTTGAGATTTTCGATGAGTGTGCTGTCACGACGAATACTCTCCAAGTAGAGAGCCTTTTCATCTTCGAGTCGTGAGATCTCGATTCCGTTGCTGATAATAGAGTAGAGTGGACGACCGATAAGGATAGTGCCAATCACAACCGCTATGGCGAGAATTATGCGCCAGCTGTGCTTATTGCCTATGCCTATGGTCTTCTTGACCTTCTTGTTGAGTTTCTTGAATTTGCAACCAAGTTTCTTTGTCCACTTCATAGTCCGAGCAATTAAGGAATTCTCATATACTTGTGGCTCTGGATCGAGATGCTCCATCGTGGGTTGCGCTTGGCGTACTCTACCAAAACGGGCATAATCTGCTCGGCTACACTCCACTCTGGTTGCAAAAAGAGCAAACACTCCTCTTTAACCTTAGCAGCGCACTCCTCAGCCCATTTCAGATCATCCTCGTTCTGGATAATGACCTTCAACTCGTTGGCGTGAGCATACGCCTCCTCGAGTGGCGCCGACTTGCGCTTTGGCGACAAGCAAACCCAATCGAATACGCCTGAGAATGGGTGCGAACCCGATGTCTCGAGGAAAATAGCTAAACCTTTCTCCTTGAGTGCGTTGGTCAAGATGTCGAGAGGGTAGAGCAACGGCTCACCTCCCGTAATAACGATAGATTGCGCTGCGCACGCTACCGCACGCTCTACAATCTCCTCGATAGCTGTCGGAGGGTACATACGAGGGTTCCAAGTGTACTTGGCATCGCACCACGCACACCCTACATCACAACCGCCTAGGCGAATAAAATAGGCGGGCTTTCCTGTGTGAAAGCCCTCGCCTTGAATTGTGTAGAAATCCTCTACGAGTGGCAACTTGCGACCACCCTCCAACACTTCGTGATTAGTCATTGGCTAATACGTAAATATCTTTAAGGTTGCGACCGATCTGATCGTAATCGAGACCATAACCTACGATGAACTCGTTGCCAATCTCCATTGCGCAATACTTGATAGGCATATCGTAGAGATACTTCTCTGGTTTGAAGAAGAGTGTGCAAACCTCCACCGAGTGAGGGTTGAACGACTTGATGTAGTTGAGCATATGGTTGATGCTGTGACCTGTCTCAACAATATCCTCTACAATAATGATATCACGGCCCTCGATGTCGAAGTCGATACCCAACTTCTGCTTAATCGAGCCTGTCGACTGTGTTCCCTCGTAAGAAGAGATCTGAACGAAGGTAATCTCGTTGTTGAACGTGGTCTTGCGTACAAGGTCGGCAAGAAACATATACGAGCCGTTCAATACGCCTACGAAAATAGGTGCTTTCTCGGTCGAAGCGTAATCTGCATTCAACTTCTCGGCAACTTTTGCCACTGCCTTGTCAATCTCCTCTGCAGGTATCATTACCTCGAAGGTCTTGTCGTTAAGTGTAACTCTTTGTTTCATCGTGTTCGAGTTTGTTTATTTGTGCAAAGATAACGAATCTATTTGATATCTCGGTATTTTACTACGCAATTTTTTCGATTTGGCGATAAATATCTCGCAACCTGTCGGCCATAAAATATTGCAACACCAATCGTGATATAATATATGTGAGGAATGCCAACCACAACGCATCGTTGCCAATGAGAGGCAGTAGGGCATAGTAGAGCCCGAAGAAGATGATTGTAGCGGCAGCCATCGAGTTGCGCATAGCTCGTGTGAGTGTTGCTCCTGCATATACGCCATCCAACATAAACGGCAGAGCAGCAAATAATGGAATTACCACAATCCAGCCGATATATCGCTCGGCTACAGCCAATGCGGTGGCCAACTCTTCAGGCGAGCTGTCACGCAAGAAGAAAGAGAAGAGCCACTCCCAACCTGCAAGATAACCTGCGATAGCGATAATAGCTGTTGCAAATGTCCAAATAACGCAGTAGCGCAGACACTTCTTTAGCGATACGAGGTCTTTCGCTCCGATAAATCGACCCGTCATAGCCTCGGCTGCGTAGGCGAAACCGTCGTTCATATATGAGAAGAGCATAAGCAGCTGCATCAGCGTTGTGTTTACCGCCAATATTGCCGAATCGCCCATCTTGGCCGATGCCGCAGTAAAGAATGTGTAGACGCCGACATTACAGAATGTTCGCACGATAATATCGCCATTCACCTTGAAGAAGCGCTTCATCGAAGCGAAGTCCAGTACCTTGCTTAGAACGACAGGGCGAATTGTCTTTCGGAAGAAAATGATTATCAGTGTGATAGCCAATGCGAGACCTATCCATTGCGATACGACCGATGCGTAGGCAATGCCTGTAATACCCATATTAAACGAGTTTACAAACCACAGACCGAATAGGATGTGTAGGGAGTTCACGATGATAGATATCACCATCGGTATAACACCATTCTGCATACCTACAAACCATCCGTATAAGCCAAAGAGCAAAATGCCTGCCGGCACTGCCCAAATTCGGGCAAAGAAGTATTCGGCCACCACCTCGTTACCATCCATCAACCAAAGCGATAACTCGCCAAGAGGCTTTTGGAAGATGAGGACAAGAATGCTCAACGTCAACGATATAATCACGGCACGCACGAGCATAGCCGTTGTCTCGTAGAAGTCGCCCCTGCCGTAGGCTTGGGCGGTCAAACCGCTCGTCGCCATACGGATGAACGAGCAGTTCCAATAGATGAAGTTGAAGATTGATACGCCTAAGGCCAAATCGCCAATAGCCGAGACTCCGCCATCCTTGCAATTACCGACAATACCTGTCGAAACCAATCCCATCAAGGGGACGGTTATGTTCGATATGATGTTCGGTATCGCAATGCGAAAAATCTCTTTGTTCATCTTCATAGGCTATCTCTGCGGTATAAGTTCAACCTTTATAGTGGTGCTCTTTTCGCTCGGTACGATACACTCGAAACCTACACGCCAACTACCCTTGTTAGGAGCATCGTATGATGCAGGTGGGGTGTTGTCCTTGATGTACGCCTTCGCACTCTTTGGTGAAATCACTCGCAAAAGCACCTCCTTGCCGTTCTGAGTGAGCGAAATAGTGTGGTCGTCTACTATGCGAGCCTTTGTTGTGGTGGTCATATTCCAACGCACCTTGCACTCCGCTTGCTTTGCAGTAAGGCGGTCGATGCAGGTTACTTTATCGCCCTTGCCGATATATAGAGTACGTACTGCGCTCTCCAACTCAGGGAAAAGCGTTGTCATATTAAATTCAGCACCGTGCTTGCTTTTCGAGTTGTAGACCTTGTCCATTGTTGCCGTTCCGTGCTGTTCGTGGATGCTCTCGTTTACGGTCAAGGTGTTGTGAGGGAAGTTGTTAAGCCTGTAGACCTTCCAACGAGGAGCATTCGGTTTGCCTCGTGAGAATAGTTTTATTCCCTTCGACTCCAACGAGTGGTAACTCTGTGATCCGAGGTCGCTTGCCCAACGTACACCTCCCCATTCGTAGATAAACGAGCCCGAGTCCATATGGGCGTGGTTGTGCATAGGCGAACCACCCTTACCAGCGAAGTATGTGGCGTCGCTATTTACAAAGTCGCTACGATAGATAAAAACAGGTACGGCGCCCTGTCCTGCCCAAAACTTATCCTTCAGTGGTTGTAAGTTCTTGGTGTCGCAACGTGCCGCAAAGAGTAGAGCAATCGGTGCGTGACGGCATAGACCTTGATATTTTTCCTTTTCTCTTACAATTTTGTGACCTGAGTAGAGTAGTGAGTAGTCGCCCGTTTCGAGCGCAAACCAGTAGAGTAGAAGGTTTGTGTTATCCTTAGAGTATCCGCTGTCTGCAAAGTTGAAGCAGATGCCCGATGGTGCCTGCATAAAGTTGATAAACTTTGCAGATTCGATAAATCCTGGAGCCTTCTCCAAGCCAAAGCTGTCGCCTACAGCGGTGCGGAGCGCCTCGATAAGTTGAACCTCGTACCATGTGCCATAGTCCCAATAGCCATATCCCTCGGGATATACACCGTTGGGGCCGTAGCAGGTCTGTGCCTTAGGGTTGCCTTCCAGCGAGCGCTGAATGAGCGTCTGAGCCTCCTCGGGGATGCGTTCGTAGACCGCCAAAGCACCCATTACCATTCCTGCGTTACATACTTGGTTCCAATTGTTCTTTGCCTTATACCACCACATCTTTGGTGTGGCAGCACGAAGTCCCTTCTCTATGATTGCATCCTCGATAATCTTGCGACTATCAGCCGAGAGCCAATCATACAACCAATCGTAGCCGATAGCCAAACCTGTCATCATCTCCGCCACGTCGAGGAAGTGCTTCGGATTCCAATCGGAGTATTGTGACACAGCCAACATCTCCCGCTCGGCTCGTCGAGCATACTGCTCATCTTTGGTTACGAGATACATATAAGAGCAGAAACCTACACACTCCAAAACCTTGCGAGAGGTACTGAGTAGTCGCTTTCCAGTCATTATGCGTTTTGTCGGCGACTCGGTGAGCATTAGTTGAGTCTTATCCTCGACGTCGTAATGAAATTGGCGGAAGACCTCGTCCGAAGCGAGTTTTTTGTGAACAGCTTCGATATCTCCACTCTTTATCAGAAGTCGTGGATGTTGTGCCAACTTCGAGTAGTCGGGTGCGACTTGTGCCGTTGCCGACAACGAGAAGAGCAGGGCAATGGCTAATAGAAACCTTTTCATATACGAGTGGTCTACTTTGTTAGGTGCTTGTAGATTTCGATGCAAACCCACGCATCGGTAGCAGCATACATCTGCTGTTGTGGTGTGAGCTGTTTTGCCGCCCAATTGCTCAATCGTTGCGCTTTCGAGACACGCTTGCCGAGAACAATGCCCGAAATCTTGCGCAGGCTCTTATCCTCTATGCCATATTTGGTTACCTCGGTTTGCAAATCGATAAAACCTCGAGCCGTAAATTTGCGTAACTTGTTGAGCCCGCTTATATCGTTACGAACATCTGCTCCGATTTTTAGAATCTTGTCGCTTGCGAGAATCTGAATTATCTCACGAGTGAGGGGTAACTTGTTCAGACGAATAAGGTAACAACACTCATTGGTAGAGAGTTGCAGAAGCGAAACTTTATAGCTTACTCCTGCCTGAAACGAAGGTCTTGTCTCGGTGTCGAAACCGATAATATGCTCCCTCGATAATGTTTGGCACGCCTCGGCGAGCGCATCGGGGGTCTCTACGACCACGATGCGCCCGTCAAAGTGTACTGCTTCTAATGCAGCAACATCATCGTTCGAGATACTTGCTACAAATGCCATTAGTCTCTTCGTTATATTGGTTTAGCGTCTCTTCTGCTGCTGCTCAGCCTGCTTCATAAGCTGCTCGTAGCGCTGCTGGAAACGAGACTTCTTACCCTTGGTATTCTTCTTTGAGTGATTGTCCATCATCATACGAATCTTACCATCATCGAGCGAGTAGCGAATAATCGTAGTCTGCAAGATTGTGATAAGGTTCGAGAGGAGATAGTAGTAGCAAAGACCGCTCGAGTAGTTGTTGAACCAGAAGAGCATCATCAACGGCATCATATAGACGGTCATAAACTTCATACCCGCCATCTGTGGCTGTGATGAACCTTGCAACTTGTAGTTCATATACGAGTAGATGAACATTACGATGGTCATCAACAAACAGAACAACGATACGTGGTCGCCGTAGAATGGAATGTCGAATGGAAGGTTGATAACGCTATCGTACGACGAGAGGTCGTCGCTCCACAAGAACGCCTTGTCACGCAACTCGATACTTGCAGGGAAGAAGCGGAACATTGCGATAAGAATAGGCATCTGAATCAACATCGGAAGACATCCACCCATAGGGTTTACGCCCGCCTTCTTGTAGAGTGCCATCATCTCCTGCTGCTTCTTCATCGCATCCTCCTTGCGAGGGTATTTCTCGTTCAAAGCGTCAATCTCAGGCTTGATAACTCGCATCTTAGCGGTCGAGAGATAGCTCTTGTAGGTAAGAGGGAAGATAGCCAATTTAACAATCAAGGTGAGCACCAAGATGATAAGACCGATGTTCCACTCCCACGACTGCATAAGGTCGAACAATGGAATAACTACCCAACGGCTGATATAGGTTGAGAGTACCCATCCGAGTGGGATGATGCGCTCCATCTCGAGCGATTCACCCTTGCTATCCTTCAACTCCTTCAAGATAGAGAACTTGTTAGGACCGAGGTAGAACGAGAAGTCATACTCCGAAGCCTGTGGCGAGTAGTCGATAGCCGAAGTGAACTTGAACTCCTTGAGATATCCCGACTTAGGCTCTGCGGTGTTGTAAGCGAGGGTAGGCTTGCGCAAGTTGGTCGAACGGCCAATGAGAGCCGACGAGAAGAACTGCTGCTTGAACGAAACCCAATCAATTGCCGAGTCCAAAACCTCGCTGCTGCTGCCACGGCCTGCACGACCAATCTCCTCGACGCTCTTCTCGCCAGGAAGGTGGTATGCGAGCGATGTGTAGAGATTCTCATTCTCGAAGCTGCGCTCGTTCTGGTAAGAACGGTTGCTCCACTCGATGCCAATCTCGTTGTGGGCGATCATTGGAGTAAAGTTGTTCAACTTAACCTTAAAATCAACCAAGTAATCACGCTCTGGCTGCTGGTTGTTGTAGATGGTGTAGATGTGGTCAATCGAGCCATCGCCAACCTTCAAGCTCATTGTTACGATGCTCTTATCCTCCTGATTGTCAATCGATACTACGTCGAAGATGTAGTCTGCTGTCGAAACGACATTTGTGCCTGCACCCTCCTTCAAGTAGTAGGTCATATTAAAATTAGCCGATGCAGGATCGAAGAGGTGTACCAACTCGTGACGCTCCTCCTTTGGTGCATACTTGGTGTAGTCGTTCAATGTTACATCGACAATCTGCGCACCCTTAGTCGAGAATGCTACCTTGATAAGCGAGTTCTCTACGGTGATTGTCTCAGCCTTTGCATCCTTCGATACGTTTACCAAGCTCGAGGTTGCGACAGGCTTTGTTGTATTCTCCTTCTTTGGCTCTGCAACGGGAGCTACGCTCTTCGGCTGAGTGGCTGCTTGCTCTACAGCTACTGCCTGAGCCTTTATTTGTGCCTCTTGTTGTTTCTGCTGTTGGTGGCTTGTGTAGATCATAAAACCCACAAAAACGAGGGTCATAAGCACAAAGCCAATAATCGTACTCTTGTTGTTTTTCATACTTTCGTCTTTCCTATGTTTTAATTACAATTTAATTCGTTTACTCCTGTGTGTCAATTACTTTTATGCGCTCGATAGCGTCTGCCATATCACGTTTTGCACGTGCAATCTTCTCCTCGACTGCGGCAATCATCGCCTCGGCACCCTTCGACTTAGCGAAGAAACCGACGTTGTTCTCCAATGTCTGAATCTCCTGCTCGAGCTGCTTTACACGGTTGTACAACTTCTCACGCTCGCTACGCAACTGCTTGCCTCCCGACTCACGCATCGATGAAACCTTGTTTTTGAACTTGTTGATCTGTTGCTCACGGTCGGCACTACGTACTACGGCGAAAAGCTTGTCGAGAGCAGCTTTGTACTGCTTCTGCAACGCCTCCTTCTGGCGAATAGGCACGAAGCCAATCTCGCTCCAACGGCGCTGGAACTCCTTGATGTCGTCGAAAGAGTTAATTGTAGCCTGCGCCATCTCCTCCAACAAAGCCTGCTTTGCAGCGAGGTTTGCTGCGTACTCGTTATCGACAGTAGAGAAGTGCTGTGACTTACGCTCGAAGAACTTGTCGCAAGCGGCACGGAAGCGCTTCCATACTGCATCGGCATATTTGCGAGTAACGGTTCCCGACTTCTTCCACTCAGCCTGCAATGCCAATAACTCCTCGGTAGCCTTTGCCCAATCGTCACGCTCGGCGATAGCCTCGGCACGCTCGCAGAGAGCGTTCTTAACCTCTAAGTTATTTGCCATATCCTCCTTTGCGTCGGTGTAGTAGGCGTGCTTGGCCTCGAAGAACTTGTCGCAAGCGGCACGGAAACGGTCGTAGACCTTGTTGTTATCCTTCTTTGGTGCGAAGCCGATGGTGCGCCACTCGGTCTGGATAGCCTGTACACGCTCGCTAACCTTATTCCAAGCCTTGTGCGATGTAGGAGCCTCGGCAACAATCTTCTCAATCTCCTCGCAGAGTGCCGACTTACGCTCGAAGTTCGAAACCTGCTCAGCCTTGATACTCTCGAAATGCTCCTGGTGACGACGGTTGATTACGGTCGATGCGTTCTTGAATCGAGTCCATAACGCTTCCTTGTGCTCCATAGCAACTGGGCCAATCTCACGCCACTCCTCGTGCAACTTCTGCAACTTGTGGAATGCCTCTACGATTACCGAAGCCTCGACCAGCGCCTCCGCCTGCTCGCAGAGTGCACTCTTGGCCTCGAAATTGCGCTTCCAATCGAGGTCACGCAACTCCTTGTTGATCTTTACATAGTCGTAGAAGTTCTCGACGTGCAGGTTGTAGGTTTCGTACAAGTCGCCAACACGATTCTGTGGCACCTGACCGATATTGCGCCAGCGAGCCTGCAACTCGTGGAACTTTGCAAATGTTGTATTGAGAGCCTCCTCGGCGTCAACCAACTGCTTTAACTCCTCGATAACAGCCAACTTAGCCTTGTAGTTTTCTTCCTTCTCCTTGTCGGAAAGGGCAGTAGCCTCGTCTCGCTTTGTGCGGTAGATGTTGTACAAAGCCTTGAAACGAGTCTCGGCGTCATCCGCTTGAGGTGTATACTCTGCATCTGCGCCATTCTCCTGGATGAAAGCCTTGCGACGCTCATCCAAGTCGGCACGGTGCAATTTGTAGAAGGCTACCTTCAACGCCTCTACCTCGGTGCGAATCTCTGCGGAAGGCTCCTCCGAAACCCTTTCGGCAAGTCGTGCAAGCACTCCCTCCTTGTCGAGTTTGGCAATCTCGCCAACTGGCGTAGCCTCTTCGTTCGTCTCCTCGGTGGTGGCGATAGTTGTCTCTTCGCACGCTTGTGGTGCAATCTCGCTCTGAATAGTCTGCTCCTCTACAGGAACTTCGATAGTACTCTTGGTAGCCATAAATATGCTTCTGTTTAGTTTTACATTTTATACCTTATATGGTATAACCCGACAAAGATAAGAATTAAAAACCGAAAACGAAAGATTTTTCGTAGAAAAAGAGTACCTTTGCGGAATGAAAAATCCAAAAAGAATTCTTCGACAAAGAAAAATGCCTATTTGGCTTGCGCTGATACCTATGGCGGTATTGGTTGCAATGTTGGCACTCGTTATAAAGGTCTTTGGTGCGGATGCTATTGAGGGTGGAAGCCAAATTTCGCTTCTGATCGCCTCGTCGGTCGCTGTGCTCCTAGCGATAACCGTATGCCATACCAAGTGGAGCTCTCTCGAAAATGCCATTATCGATAACGTTCGAACATCGGCTTCGGCAATTATTATCTTGCTGTTGATTGGCGCTATTGCGGGTACGTGGATGTTTAGTGGAGTAGTGCCAACGCTGATGTACTACGGCTTGCACATTATTCATCCGAAAGTATTTCTCGCTGTGGCCTGCTTGATATGCGCCGTTGTGGCGGTTGTTACGGGTAGTTCGTGGACTACGATTGCTACTATCGGTGTCGCTCTTATGGGTGTCGGCGAGGCACAGGGTTTCTCGGAGGGGTGGATTGCGGGTGCAATCATCTCGGGTGCCTATTTTGGCGATAAAATTTCGGCTTTGTCGGATACTACGGTGCTCGCATCATCGACTGCGAGAGTACCACTTTTCGACCATATCAAGTATATGTGCATTACCACTGTGCCGTCGTTTGTAATTGCGTTGACGGTATTCTTTGTGATCAGCATTACACATACAGCTGACAATTCTGCGCAGATGGGAGAGATTGCGAATGTGTTGAGC
>JAFYQY010000103.1 GCA_017559685.1 Alistipes sp. | reverse complement strand
TTCTGAAACTTTTTTCAAAAAATTTTTAGAACCTTTGTTTTCGACTCTCTGCCGTTTTTATTGGCGCGAAATCGGTTGCAAAGGTAAGGCAAGTTTTTGTAACTTCCAAATTTTTGAAGAACTTTTTTTCAAAAAATTTTTCAGATGCCTCGTTTTTGCCTTTAGAACCGTGCTTTCGTTCTGTTGTTACCAACATTTTTGACCCGAAAGCGGATGCAAAGTAACGGCAAAAAAATGAGACTTCCAAATATTTTCAGAACTTTTTTCTACAATTTTTGCACCATTCGAACAAATCATCCTAATTACCAGCAACTTACGCTTAAAATAATTTTTCAAAAATTTTAATAACTATTTTCAGGATACAGAATTGCCCTTTTTATTATATATATAGGTATAGATAAAACAAGAGGTTTTAGCGGTAAAAGAAAACAGACAGCGATGTGCTGTCTGTTTTCTTTCTAGTTGCGAAATCTTTTATTTCTTGAAGTGACGATTCCAGAAGCCATTGAAACCCTCAACGTAGTAACGGTGGCCGGCGTGACCCTCATACATCTCGCAATTCTCCTCGACGCCCATAGCCTTGTAGACCGCCTTAGTTGTCTTGAACTCCTCTCGTGCAGGGCCGATTGGGAAGATATCATCCTTCACACCATTTATGATAAGGAGTTTGCGTGGAGCAACAAGACCTGCCAAGTCGCCCATATTGCACAACGACATAATGTTTGTCACATAGTTGCAGTAGCAGTGGTAGATTGAACCGATGCTACCCTCATAAGAGCAGAAGCACGAGCTTGGAGCGCAGAGATCGATACGCTCGTCGATAGCGCCCGCATAGATCGAAACGGTACCGCCACCTGAGTTACCGCTCACGATAATGCGGTCCTTATCTACAGGGAGATTTGCCAAAGCCCAATCGATAACCTTCATTACATCCCATACACGGTCGCCGACAATCACACGGCCTGCAATGATATCACGCTGGTGGTAATACTTGCACGAAGAGCGCTGATTCTTTGCGATGTCATCCTCGTGACGAGTAAGGCCGAAGCCACGAGTTGTAGGGTTGATTGTGATAAAGCCGTTCTGAGCCAAGCGGAATGCGATATTGCCGTGTCGGGTCTCGAAGCTCTTAATCTCCTTTGGATCGTTAGAGATACCCGAATAGGCCTCGGGATTAGCGTTATGTCCCTGCGGAGTGATGCAGAGAGGAGCCAAACCCTTGATATCCTTTGGTCGGATAATTACAACAGGGATAATCATTGTAGGCTCTGTCCAGATATGCCAACGCTCACGAGTTGCGAAGCCAATATCCTCGCTATCAATCTGCTTTGCAGTTGGAACGAAATCCTTGTAAAGCTTCTGCAATTTGGTAATGCCCAAAAGGTCGGCGAGCTCGCTACGGAACTTCTTCTGCCACGATTTTACACTACCCTTATAATTCTCGAAGGCGTACTTCATATCGGCCTGAGCGTACTGGGTGTCGAACTGATGCTGTGCGCTAAACTGCTGTACGAGCTCCTGACCATTCGAAATTGCAGGCAAGAGAAACATTACGAGCAGAGATAAAATAAGCTTTTTCATTTAGTTTGTTGGTTTATTAGTGTTGTGTTTAGCAAATATACAAACATATTTCTACTTATGCAAGGCTTTAGCCATTAACCATTTCGTTGAGAAGGTTTTCGCACGCCTCCTCGAGCATATTGATAACAAGGTAGAAGCCCTCCCTACCCTCGTAGTATGGGTCGGGAACATACGAATAGTCTCGGGCGTAAGTCGTAAAGTAGTCACGCATACGATAGACTTTGTCGATAGCCTCACGTGTTGGCGCAAGACGACAAACTCGTTCGTAGTTGCTGTCGTCCATCACCACAATACGGTCGAAGTCGTCGAAGTCGTACTCTCGGAATGGGCGAGAGCGATGCGTCAAGCAGTAGCCACGACAGTGCGCAGCCTCACGCATACGAGGGTCTGCCAACTCGCCAGCGTGTCCCGAATATGTGCCTGCCGAGTCGATCTCGAACTGCTCGGCTAAACCACGAGCAAAGACCTTCTGTCGAAAAATCTCCTCTGCCATAGGCGAACGGCAGATATTTCCCAAACAGACAAAGAGTACCTTTTGTTTCATCTCTATTTAATTTTAGAACGCCTCGTTGATTGAGAATACGGCTCCGTGGATGAGTTTTCCACGGTGGTCACGACCTCCGAAGCCATAGTCGAGGCGGATATTCAAATTATGTTTAAGACCATAGCGCAAGCCTACGCCATAGGTTGGGAGCGTCTTGCGCCAATCGAATTCGCCAAAAGTGCTGAACACATTGCCTGCACCACCCCACGCCGCCAGGCCAAAGCCACGATAGATATGCTGGCGCAACTCCGCCTGCAGAGTTACTGCACACAAGTCGTTGAAACGGCCTGCGTAGTAGCCACGCATAGCCGAAGTGCCACCAATCGATGCGTTATAGACCCACGGTGCGCCCTTACTGTTGAGTTCGCCCCTAAAGTCGAACGCAAGCACTGCGCCCTTCCACAACTTCTGATAGTAGTTTGCCGTGAGACGACCATACCACAAGGTGTTATCAATATTGCCCATACCCTTCGGGCGCACCTTCGCCTGAGCGCCGACATAGACACCACGCTGGGGATTCGAGACGGCATCACGGGTATCAAACTCGACAAAGAGCGAGATTCCCGTAGCGTTGTAGGCTACCCTATCGCCACCAAGTCGAGCAACAAAGTCGCCCTCCGAGGCGTACTTCGAGCCACCGAACTTACCAAAATGGTAGTTAAAATCGGCGCCCGCACCGACAAAAAGCCCCTTTGCAACCCTCTGCAGGAAGCGCACATCGACAATTGTACGAGAGGCGAGATAGCGCATCGGCGAGTTATTCATTGCCATATCGTAGCCCACGCCCCAAAACTCGGTCGGTTGCGAGTAGAATTCGGCGTTGTAGACGATGCGTTGGCGGTCGTTGCGGAAGATGTTATTACCCTTGACGCCCACACGATAGAAGCCTGTGAGTGAGGCTGTTGCGTAGACCGAGAAGTCCGACGCCGGGATATTACGATTTTGCTTATCGAGACGATAGCGACCCGCCGCCATAACGACCAAGCCCACCGAGGTCGAAGGCGTATAATAGATAGACGGCACGAAGGTCATATCGACCTTGCGCTCGAAGCTCTGGTCGGTGGCACTATTAGCCATATAGTCGACAAAGCGTTGCCAACCCTGACCTTTTTTGTTGCGCTCGGGCTGTGAAGAAGTGATTGGCGTATACCTATATACGACACTATCCTTGTTGTTGCTAACAAGGATAGTGTCATTTTGTGCCACGACCTCCGAGGTTATCAGAGCGACGATAGCGAATATGGCAATACGCCTAAACATCTATTCGTGTGTATAGTTCTTAATCATTTCGTAGAACTCTTTCTTACCCTCGGCATCCATAGGCTCTCGACGAATATAACGTACGATACCCTGCTTGTCTACAAGGATAAGGAGGAACTTGCCATTGCAGTTACCCAAATTCCAAGCGTTTTTGAAAAGGTGCTTGTCGTCGTCGATGATAATGGCACCATTCTTCTCGGTACGCTTGTAGCAAATCCTACGCAAAAGATCCTTTGGCAACCAGGTGTCAGGGAAGTTCATAATACCGAAGCCCTCGATAGCTGGGCCTGCAGCACGCTTGTTCTTCTCAATCTCGGCTGCGAAATCGGCAGTATCATTACCATTGAGGTAAGCATCTGGATCGACGTAGAATATCAACACATTCTTATCGCCCCAATATGGCAACTGCGCTGGATTTCCCTTCAAATCGGAGATAGTCAAATTCTCAACTTTGGTACCTACGGTCAAGAGGTCTTTCTCTGCTGCATCCTGAATTGCTTTGGTCTTGTAGTACTGTGCTTGAGCCTGCGAGCAGACGAACAACATCATCACTACGGCCAAGAGGGTCTTCATCTTCATATCTTTTCGCTTTAATTTGTGGCGCAAAGATACGATTATTTCCGAAATAGAGCCCCCTTATACTCCAAAAATCAACCAACAGGCAAAAAGTTTCAACGAACACCATTGTTATTCACGCTTTTTACACCGTTACGCCCTTGCGTTTTCGCCACAAACGAGACTCTAAACCGTAGCGTCCACTACCCGACAAAACCAAAGTTATATATATTCCTATATATAAAACTTGTCGCTCGACGCCAAACCAGCCCAACGACGGGTAGACGATAAATATCTCGACAAACATTCCCAGCGCCATAATAAAAGCGGCGAATCGAGTGCCGTAGCCGAGTATTATCATCACCGCAAAAGCGGCCTCGAGAAAGGTGAAAATCACGAATGTTGCCCAGCTACTACCGAAGAGAAGTGCGGGGTATCCCGTCAGTACAAAGTTGTAGGTCTGCAGTTTGTCGATAATGTGCAACGAGATAAGCGTTCCTGCAAAGAGACGCAGAAAGAGTATTGCACGGTCGATAAGACGATAGTCACGCAGTATTTCGAGAAGTTGTTTCATCATAGCGACCTTTCGAGTCGCAAAAACTACGCCAAAGATTAGTGGGAGTGGCATTAAGGGCGTTAGAGGCGTATGTGAGCATCTCGCCATCCGCAGATTTGGGTAAAAAGAGCTAATCAGAACGATTTTTACAAAAAAATAGGCACACCTAAAAGATGCGCCTATCTCTTTACAAGCAGTAAGAATTATTTCTTAGCCTCCTCAACAGATACCTTGCGGAAATCCTTCAAGAGCTTAGAAAGCTCCAAAGCAGCCTTACGAGCACGAGTACCAGCAGCCTTGTTATTCTTCTCTACCTGAGCAGCAGCGTTTGCCTGGAATACAGCAACCTGTGCATTGATCTGATCTACTAAATTTTTCATAACCTTTTTTGTTTTAGTGTTAATGGTTTATGATACAAATATAAATTATTTTTTTGGAAACAAAAAATTTTCCCAGCAAAATTGAGCCAAATATTCATTTTTTTCACAATTCTACCCTATTTGGGGTATATTTTTTGTTTAAGCACCCCTTACAGCACGATTTTTTACATAAAAACAACTCTTTTGGGGCTATGTATATAAACATCTATCTTACACTAATAGCAACACTTGCGCTTCTATTCACATCCTGCAAGCAGCACGCCAAGAGCGCCCTCAAGCCTATTTCCGTCGAAGTGGCGACCGTAGAGACGAAGAGTCTCCCCTACACAAAAACCTTCATCGCACCGATTGGAGCAAGCTACTCGGCGACCGTTCAACCCCGCATATCGGGTTTCTTGGTTGCATCGTCGTTCAAAAACGGAATGCCCGTTCAAAAGGGCGACCTTATATTCAGGCTCGACGACTCTCCGCAGAGGGCAAACCGCTTAGCTGCCGAGGCTGCGCTCTCCTCCGCAAAGGCAAAGGCGGTCGAGGCAAAGCGCAACTACGAGCGTGCCATACCGCTTGCACGCATCAACGCCATAAGTCAGACACAGTTCGACCAATATACAGCCGAAAACCTATCGGCCATAGCCTCGGTAAAGTCGGCAGAGCAAAACCTGCGCAATGCCCAACTCGACGAGAGTTACACTCGCATATATGCACCTATAAGCGGAATAATATCAGCCTCAGCAGCGACATCGGGCGACTACGTCGGCCCCGAAACGCAGTTCGCACAGCTGACAACTATACAGAACATCGACACCGTGTCGGTGGACTTGGCCATACCAATGAGCGAATATCTTACTATTTCGGAGCGCAAGAGTCTCTCCTACGATAATGCCTCGTTCCTATCGGACATACGACTTCGACTTGCCGACGGAAGCGAATATCCCGAGGCGGGTTTCTATAAATACACCCGTCAGAGCATAACGAGCGAGATGGGAACAATCGTCTTGGTCGTAGGCTTCAAGAATGCGAACTACGCTCTCAAAGCGGGGCAATTTGCACGTATTACAGCGTCGCTCGGAGCCAACAAGGAGCATATCGTTATCCCTCAACGAGCCGTATCGCAGATTCAAAACATCTCCTCAGTATGGGTTATACGCCCCGACTCGACTGCCGAATACCGAGAGGTTCGACTCGGCAATAAGGTCGACGAGTGGTGGGTAGTTGAGAGTGGTCTCAATCAGGGCGAGAAGGTTGCCACGACGGGGTTGCAGAAGTTGCGCAACGGCGAGAAGGTCTCTTTTTCAACAAAATAGGAGGGTGTGGCGATGAAAAATTTCTTTATAGGTAGACCTATATTTGCCATATCGTTATCGGTAATCATCGTCTTGCTCGGAGCAATCTCGATTGGCAATCTCGCCATCGAGCAGTACCCCGACATCACGCCACCCGTTGTGGAGGTTACCGCAACCTACGAGGGTGCCGACGCCGAGACCGTAAATAATGCTGTAGCGACGCCCATAGCCGAGAGCATTATGGGTGTAAGCGATATGCTCTATATGCAGGCGACGAGTGCCAACGACGGCTCGATGACCTTGCAGGTTACATTCGACATCGGCTCCGATGCCGACCTCGACGCCATATTCACGCAGAACAACGTAGCAACGGCAATGGCAAAGCTCCCCGCCTCGGTGACGGAGCAGGGCGTTGTTACTCGCAAGACTCAGACGGGCTTTCTGATGGTATATGCTCTCTATAGCGACGGGCGCTACGACGAGAATTTTCTCTCGAACTACGCCTACATCAACATCCAGAACGAGTTACTCAAGATAAATGGCATTGGCAAGGTCGAGATTATGGGTGCAGGCGAGTACGCTATGCGTGTATGGTTGCGCCCCGACCTGCTCGCCTATTATAATATATCGGTAAGCGACATCCTCTCGGCGATATCGACCGAGGCGGGCATCTACCCTGCTGGAAAGTTCGGTGCCGAGCCGACACCCTCGACAACGCAATTTACCTATACGGTAACGATGCCACGACAGATATCCTCGGCCGAGGAGTTTGGCGACATTCTGCTACGCACCACCGAGAGGGGCACACAACTGCGACTGCGTGATGTGGCAACGATAGAATTGGGCAACCAGAATTATGGCGCAAACTCTCGCTTTGGCGATATGCCGACCACGATTATAAGCATCTACCAGGAGCCAAACTCCAACGCTGTGGCTCTCGGCAAGGCGGTCAAGGCGAAGATGAGCGAGTTGGCCAAGAGGATGCCCGATGGCGTAGAGTTCGAGGTGTTGGTCGATGGTACAAAGAGTATCTCGGCAGGTATTCGAGAGATATTCGAGACGCTGATTATCGCCCTCGTACTCGTAATATTGATAATCTTCATCTTCCTGCAAGATTGGCGAGCGACGCTTATTCCGCTCGTCGCCATACCCGTGTCGATCATCGGAACATTTATGGTCTTTCCGCTTTTGGGCTTCACCATAAACATCATTTCGTTGCTCGGCTTGGTGCTGTCGGTGGGTCTTGTGGTAGACGATGCAATTGTTGTTGTGGAGGCTGTGCAGGCCAATATCGAGCGAGGTCTAAATGCTCGCAAGGCAACTGATGAGGCTATGGGCAAGGTTACATCGCCAATTATCGCCACGACGATTGTTTTGCTAGCGGTATTTATCCCGATTTCATTCTCGGGAGGTATCTCGGCACGACTATTTCAGCAATTTGCAATAACTATTTCCGTATCGGTTGTCTTCTCGACGATAAATGCACTGTCGCTCTCGCCCGCACTCTGCGGTCTGCTGCTACGACCACACAAGGAGCGCACGACGGGTTTCTTTGGCGCTTTCAACCGCCTTTTCGACAGGGCTATGGGGCGTTATAGCGAGGTTATCGGTAAGGTTGTTAGTCGTTGGCGCACCTCGATTGTTGTGGTGGCAGTAATGGCGGTAGCGATTGTGGCGATGCTCAAGATTCTGCCAAAGGGTTTCCTTCCCGAGGAGGATTTGGGTTTCTTCACAATATCGGTAAATGCGCCCGACAACACCGCCCTATCACGCACCGAGCAGATTATGGCGAAGGTCGACTCGGTGACGAAGGCGACATTGCCGATAGTCGAGAGTACTGGCGTGGTGTCGGGTTTCAATATGATTTCGGGCGTAGCGGCGACAAATAGTGGTGTTGTCTTTGTCAAACTCAAAGATTTCGACCAGCGCAAGATGTCGGCTATGGAGGCGGTGGCGGAGCTCAACCGAGTGCTCTACTCGGCTATTCCCGAGGCAGAGTGCGGTGCCTTCGTATCACCTTCGATACCTGGTTTGGGTGTAACTTCAGGAGTCACTTTCGAGTTGCAGGATAGAGCCGGCAAGGGCACCGAGTATCTTGCCGAGCAGAGCAACAGACTCCTCGCCGAGCTTCGCAAGGAGCCTCGCATCAAGTCGGCATCGACCGAGTTCCGCAACGGTGTGGCTCAAAAGCACCTCGATATCGACAAGCAGCACGCCCTGATGAGTGGTGTATCGCTATCGTCGCTCTACTCCGAGACGGCAACGTTGCTCGGTGGTCGTATGATAAACAACTTTAATCTATATGGTCGATTGTACCAAAGTTATCTGCAAGCTGCACCCGAATACCGTGAAAACGAGGCATCGCTCAACGGCTACTATCTGAAAAACGGAAATGGCGAGAGCGTGCCGCTCACTTCGTTTGTCTCGGTGCGAGATACTACGGGTGTGCAGTATATCTCGCAGTTCAACCTCTACCGATCAATTGGCATAAACGTCTCGCCCGAGGAGGGCGTTTCGACGGGCGATGTGATGGACAACATCGAGCGCATAGCCGAAACAACTCTGCCCGACGATGTGGCGATTGCGTGGAGCGGAGTGTCGTTCCAGGAGCGAGAGGAGAGCGGCAGGGGTGCGTGGGTATTCCTCATAGCATTCGTATTTGTGTTCTTCACGCTATCTTCGTTGTACGAGAGTTGGTCGCTACCACTATCGATCGTGATGAGTGTACCGCTGGCGGTGGTGGGAGCGTTGTGCGCAGTGGGGTTGGCACACCTCTTTGCTCCGCAGTTTATCAACGACATCTATATGCAGATATCGTTGGCGATGTTAATTGGTTTGGCGTCGAAGAACTCTATTCTCGTGGTGGAGTATGCCGACAAACTTTTTCACGAGAAGCAACTATCATTGCTCGAGGCGACTGTGAATGCCTCGAAGATGCGTGTACGACCGATTTTGATGACTGCCTTTGCCTCGATTCTCGGAATTTTGCCGTTGGTATTTGCCTCTGGCGTCTACTCCACCGCACGCAATATCATAGGCGTTTCGTTAGTGGGCGGTCTGCTTTTTGCCACCATATTCGGCATATTGCTCTACCCCGCCTTCTACTTCTTGGTTGGCAAGGTAGCTCGATTCGAACAAAAACGACAAAAGGAGGATAACAATGCGTAGGATACCTTATATATTATATATAGCGACCGCAGCCGTACTGGTCGCAGGTTGCAACGTACGACTTGCCAAGCCCCAACTCGTCTCGCAGGAGGAGTACCTCTTCGGCAAGGGCTTTTCGCACGACTCGATAGCATTGGGGAGTGATTGGTGGCGGATGTTTGGCGATACGACGCTCAACAGCCTTGTCGAGCGAGCCATCGTGCAGAACAAAAATATCGAGATTGCCGCCTCTCGCATCGAGGAGGCACGCCACAACCTTATCGTTACACGCTCGGCTTATTGGCCTTCGATATCGGGTGTTATATCTGCCGAAGGCAAGTACGAGAGTCTCTACGACAACATAGCACAGAGTTACAAAATTCTGCCACAGGCGAGTTGGGAGTTACCTCTCTTTGGCTCGTTACGCCACGCCACAAAGGGAGCAAAGGCGCAAATCGAATATGAGGTGTGGCAACAGCGAGGAGTAAAGCTCGCTCTCGAGGCCGAGGTGGCGACCGCCTACTTTACGCTATTGCAGTATCGTCAAGACCTTGCCATAGCCAAGCGGAGTAGCGAGCTTCGTCGAGAGATGGTCTCACTTGTCGATTCGCTCTATCGCTACGGCTTTGCCTCGAGCGTACATCTCGAGCAGGCGCAGGCTCTACTCTACACCGCCGAAGCCGACATTCCGCTCTACGAGAAGGCGATTGCGCAGACCATACTCTCGTTGGCGACGCTCACGGGCGACAAGGCAGAGACGCTCTTGGATATTGGCACCGAAGGTAGTCGTGCCACAACCAACGACTATATGCCCTACGACATCTCGATAGGTGTACCGTCGGATGTGTTGCACCGTCGTCCCGATCTGATGTCGGCCTACTACACTATGCTACAGAGCGCTTCGAATGTTGGGTTGGCACGCACGGCTCGACTACCCTCGATAACCATATCGCTCTATGGTGGTAGTGCAGCAGACAAGATAAGTTCGCTATTTTCGAGTAAGGGGTGGGTGGCAGATGCGCTCGCCACACTTGCACAGCCTATATACAACTTCGGAGGTTTGCGCCGCAGAGAATTGGCTGCTCGGGAGGCGTACAAGCAGAGTCTGCTCGCCTATGAGCAGTGCTACATCGAAGCGTTGAGCGATGTGGAGAGTGCTTTAGTGGCGATTACGACCTCTCGTGAGGAGTTGTTGCGCTATGCAGGGTTGGTCAAGTCGTACCGCAGTATTGCGATTAAGACCTACGCTCTCTATCGCAATGGTTTGTCGGACTATCTCGATGTGATTGATGCCGAGCGTTCGCTCTACTCCTCGCAGATGCAGTTCGAAAACCTCGTGGCACAGCAATACATAAACTACATCAACCTATGCAAAGCACTCGGTGGAGGAGTTTTATAATGCAGAATTAAAAGTTAAAAATGGAAAATAGAAACTACTCTCTACTCACTAATAAGGGATGTCTCGGTAGTTGTATTTTTCCGCCACGACACCATTTTCGAGAACTACCAAGCCGTAGTCGGCACGAAGTATAGTCTTCATAGTCTTGGCATCCATATTGTAGTATGGCACAACACTATTTGAGAAGAGTGCGAGGTCGCTCGGAGTTATATAGACTACGACAACACCCTTCTGCTGGGCATACTTCTCGACTGCAGAGAATCGCTCGGCAACATCATCGCCATACTCCTCGTCGGCTGCAAAGAGCATATAGAGATGAGGCATTGCGAGAAACTCAGCCGTTTTGTCGCCCTCGCAGTCGCTGATATAGAACTCAAGCATCGTCGATTCGACGTCGTCGTTACTCTCGACTCGGGTCTCAACCCACTCCCACAGAGTGGCATCGTGCCAAGTGGTATCCTCGACCGAAAATTCGTGAATCTCGTTGGTCTGAAGATTGCGATAGAGAAGAACAACCTTCTCGGCACTCTCGCCCTCACGAGATCTCTCCATCTCGGCCTTGATATCGGTACCCACCTCGTATGGCGAGTTATCGAAAATCGGGATAGGGAGGTGACGATAGCTGTAGAGCGTCAAGCCCGCACTTGCCACTACGATAGCGATTGTGCAGAGCAAATCACGCTTCCAATACTCGAAAATTTGCTCTCGGCGGTAGTACGACCAGAAGCATATAGCAAGTGGAAGGAGCACCAAATTCTTGAAGAAACTCTCCCACGGAGTAAACTTGATAAGTTCGCCAAAGCAACCGCAATCTTCAATCGAAAAGAGGGTGGCGTTCAGGAGTGTCAAGACGGTAAAGAGACTCATCAGCACCACCGATATTACCGATGTGATGCGGATAAAACTCTTGAACAGGAGCATCACGCCAAGCGACAATTCAGCAGCACACCACCCTATCGACAAGGCGGTTGTGAGCCACTCGGGTGCTGTAATGCCATACTCCACGAAGTAGCTCTTCAACGGAAGAATCATACTCCAAGGGTCGGTGGCCTTAGCTAAGCCCGACACCACGAATGTTATCGCAAAGAGAAAACGACATACACAGCAGATGATCTCGAACAAGATTCTGCGCTTCAAGCTCGGGGTTTTAACTCTTTTTGCTCCCATAGGTTATCTATTTTAGAAGTTCGGTAAGTTTCATCTCGATGCGAGAGAAAATCTCCTCGGGCGAAGCCATAGCGCCCTCGTCGTTGCTACAATCGACAACTACGAGTTCGCTATCACGCTCCGACGACTCGATATAGACCTCACGCACACGCTGTTGCAACGAGAGCGACTGCTCGTGGATATCCGATGCGCCATTGAGGTATGAGCGATCGTCGCCCTCACGCTGCTCGGTAAGGCGCTTTTCGGTAAACGCAAACGGCACATCGAGGAACAACGACACGTCTGGACGAGGAATCTTATTCACCTCGTACTCGAGGTTGAGTATCCACTCATTCAAGCGCATACGAGCCTCCTTGTCGGCAATCTTTGCACATTGATAGCCGATATTCGAGTAGACATAGCGGTCGACAATAACCACCTTGCCCTCCTCCTGCCATTTGCGAATCTGCGGAGCCATATCGGCACGGTCGCCAGCATAGAGCAGAGCCACGATGTATGGGTCTACCTGATCGACACCGCCCAACTCGCCTCGCAAGAAGCGACCTATCAACTCGCCATATATCGGAGCATCGAAGCGAGGGAAGTGAACATACTCACTCTCGATGCCTCGCTCGGCAAACATCTCACGCAACTTCTTAATCTGGGTCGATTTACCCGCTCCGTCAAGTCCTTCAAGTACTATAAACATAATTTTGAGCTTTTAGCCACTAGCCATTAGCCATTAGCTGATTTATTTTAACATTGTAACAGCTCTTCGTACAGCCTTTACGAGAGCGTCAATATCCTCTTTATTGTTGTAGAGTGCGATTGAGACACGGACTACACCATTGGTACCAAAGCGTTGCATCGTAGGCTCGGCACAGTGGTGACCAGTGCGCACGGCAACACCCAACTTATCCAAAATCATTCCTATATCGTAGTGGTCGCAACCCTCGACATTAAACGAGATTATCGGAGCCTTATCCGCCGTTATGCCGTAGATACGCAACCCCTCAATCTGCAACAACAGCTCGGTAGCATAGTCGAGCAACGCCTTCTCGTGCTGTTCGACCTCCTCGGCAGGAAGCGACTGCAAAAACTTTATCGCCTCGGACAAGCCGATAGCGCCGATAAAGTTCGATGTTCCCGCCTCGAATTTGAGTGGCACAGGTGCGTATGTGGTCTTTGCGAACGACACCTTATCGACCATATCGCCACCACCCATATATGGAGGCATATCGTCGAGCAACTCTCGCTTGCCATACAACACGCCAATGCCCGTAGGGCCATAGAGTTTATGTCCCGAGAAGGCATAGAAGTCGCAATCCAAAGCCACCACATCCACACCACCGTGAACAACACCCTGACAACCGTCAACCACCGCCACAGCACCCACCGAGTGGGCTTTTGCGATGATGCGAGATAAGTCGGGTTTCGTTCCGAGAGTGTTCGATGCCTGGGTTACGGCTACCACTTTTGTGCGCTCGTCAATCAAGCTATCGAGCTTATCGAGTTCCAACGAGCCATCATCCGCAACGGGGATAACACGCAACTCAGCACCCTTGCGCTCGGTGGCCAACTGCCACGGCACAATATTGGAGTGGTGCTCGATATGGCTGACAACAACATTGTCGCCCTCGTTCAAGTGCTTCTCGCACCACGACGACGCCACCAAGTTGAGCGACATCGTAGCACCCGACGTAAAGACTATCTCCTCACGATGTGTAGCGCCAATAAATGTGCGAACCACCTCACGAGCCTCCTCATAGCGGGCGGTCATCTCCTCCGACAAGAGGTGGACACCACGATGAATATTGGCATTATCGTTCAAGAGCAACTCCGACATCTTCTCGACCACGCACAACGGCTTCTGTGCCGTAGCGCCACTATCGAGGTAGGTCAACTGCTTGCCATAGACCTTGCGTGAGAGTATCGGAAACTCCTCTCGTATCTTCTCTACATCAAACATCTCGTTACTCGTTTAGTTTTGCTTGTACCGCCTCGTTGAGCATTTCACGCAACGTTTCGATATCGCACTTCGACACAACATCCTCGACAAAGCCCTCCAACAAGAGGCGCTCGGCCGCAGCCTGCGAGATACCTCGCTGACGCAT
Source organism: Alistipes sp. (assembly GCA_017559685.1). The sequence goes on along the minus strand of JAFYQY010000103.1, from coordinate 2,293 downwards.
ATAGTAGATTGCCTGCTCGTCCAACTGACCTATGGTCGAGCCGTGCGAACACTTAACATCGTCGGCATAGATCTCGAGCTGTGGCTCCGACACGATATGTCCGCCACCCAACTCGACGTTGCGATTGGTTTGCTGTGCATCGGTGCGCTGTGCGTCTTGCGCTACATAGACCAAGCCCTTGAATTCGCCTGTTGCCTTACCCGAGGCCACACCCTTGATTACTGATGCGCTCTTACAGTCCGCCACGAGGTGACGAGTTGTGAGCGAGAGCACCGAGTGGTCGAAGCCCGTAGCCAAATAGGTGGCATCCATCTTAAACGACGAGTGCGAGCCCTGCAACAATGTCTCGTACGAGGTATGAGCACCTCGCAACATAACGGTTACTACTCGGCATTCGCTACCCTCGGCCTGCTCGATGCGGACATCGACATACTTCTGCGAAGCGTAGACCTCCGTGAGCGAGACTACTGCGTGCGGAGCAAGTCGAAGCGTTAAGGCACACTCCTTGGCGTTGTCGTGCCACACTACGAGCGATACGGGTTGCGAAGCACACACCTCGACATCGCACTTGTGCGGATTCTCGACAACGAGAGGCAACGCAAGCGAGGTCGCATCGTCGATACGACCACCCTTAAAGGGTTGCAACAGCCCCTCTGCTATCATCTTCTTGATATCCATCGCCTACTCCTTATAGTCGTTAATCAACCAATCGTAGCCCTCCTTCTCGAGTTTGAGAGCCAACGACTTGTCGCCCGAGTAGATAATCTTACCCTTATACAATACGTGCACAAAGTCGGGCACGATATAGTCCAACAGACGCTGATAGTGGGTAATAACCACGGTTGCATTCTGCGGTGTGTGCAACTTGGTTACGCCCGTAGCCACGATACGCAAGGCGTCAATATCGAGACCCGAGTCGGTCTCGTCGAGAACAGCCAACTTCGGATCGAGCATCGCCATCTGGAAAATCTCGTTCTTCTTCTTTTCGCCACCCGAGAAGCCCTCGTTAACCGCACGAGAGGTCATCTTGGCGTCGAGCTCAACAACCTTTGCCTTCTCTCGCATCATCTTCAAGAACTCGGCTGCGGTCAATGGCTCCTCGCCACGAGACTTGCGCTGCTCATTTACGGCAATCTTCATAAAGTTTGCCATCGTAACGCCAGGAATCTCGACAGGATATTGGAAACCGAGGAACAAGCCCTTACGAGCACGCTCCTCAATCGACATATCGAGCAAATTCTCGCCCTCGAACGAGAGTTCATCAGCCGAGACCTCGAACTTATTGTGTCCTGCTATTACCGATGCGAGTGTACTCTTACCCGAGCCGTTAGGACCCATAATTGCGTGTACCTCGCCCGCCTTAACCTCGAAGTCGATACCTCGAAGTATCTCTTTACCATCTACCGATGCGTGTAAATTCTTTATCTTTAACATATTTCTTTGCTCTTAGCCATTGACCATTAGCCATAGCTAATTTTTCATTTTTAATTATTAATCTAACCAACAGAACCCTCCAAACTGATTGAGAGCAACTTCTGCGCCTCTACCGCAAACTCCATTGGCAACTTCGCCAACACCTCACGAGCATATCCGCCGACAATCATACCGACAGCATCCTCGGTCGAAAGGCCTCGCTGGTTGCAGTAGAAGAGCTGATCCTCCGAAATCTTCGATGTGGTAGCCTCGTGCTCGAGCTGAGCCGACGAGTTGCGACAATCGACAGTCGGGAAGGTGTGTGCTCCGCACTTATCGCCAATAAGCAGCGAGTCGCACTGCGAGTAGTTGCGGGCATTTTCGGCCTTCGGCATAACCTTAACCAAGCCACGATAGGCGTTCTGCGACTGTCCCGCCGAGATACCCTTCGAGACGATGCGACTGCGAGTATTGCGACCGATGTGAATCATCTTAGTACCCGTATCGGCCTGCTGGAAGTTGTTGGTCATAGCCACCGAGTAGAACTCGCCCACCGAGTTGTCGCCCATAAGTACGCAGCTCGGATATTTCCAAGTGATTGCCGAGCCTGTCTCGACCTGAGTCCAGAAGAGGTGGGCATTTTCGTGGCAGATACCTCGCTTGGTAACGAAGTTGTAGATACCGCCCTTACCCTCCTTGTCGCCTGGATACCAATTCTGCACGGTCGAATACTTAACCTCAGCGTCACGCTCAACGACAATCTCCACGACTGCGGCGTGGAGCTGATTCTCGTCACGCTGTGGTGCGGTACACCCCTCCAAGTAGCTCACATACGCACCCTCGTCCGCTACAATCAAGGTACGCTCGAACTGACCTGTAC